>NZ_NCJX01000133.1:0-5873 GCF_002282635.1 Acidiphilium sp. 34-64-41
CGACATGGCGGATCAGATCGACGAATTTGAGGCCGGCGCCGCGACACCTCGCCGGCAGATCAGCGGTCTCGATCGCGCGCAGCATCGATGATTGCCGGAACGCGGCTTCCGCTTCCAATTCATCGAGGGCTTTCGGGCCGAAGCCGCGCGGCGGGGTGTTGATCACCCGGCGGAAGGCTTCATCGGATTGGACATCGTCCGGTGTCGTCGCGATGCGCAGGAACGCCAGCGCGTCCTTGACCTCGGCGCGCTGATAGAAACCGACGTCACCCACCAGCACATAGGGGATACGCCGGCGCATCATCGCCTCCTCAAAGCCGCGCGAGAGAAAATTGCTCCGATACAGGATCGCCATGTCATCCCAGCCGATCCCCTCGCCGTGACGGCGCTGGATTTCATCGGCGATCCCGTTCGCTTCGGCACCCGCGTCGGCAAAGCGGAGGATCTCGATCGGGTCACCGGCGGGCTTGCGGGTGAACAGCGTCTTGCCCATCCGTTCCGCGTCATGGGCGATGACGCCGTTCGCGGCATCGAGGATGTGCGCGGTGGAGCGAAAATTCTCTTCCAGCCGGATCAGCGTGCCGTCGGGATACTCCTTGAGGAACCGGCGCAGATAGACGAGATCGCTGCCCCGCCAGGAGTAGATCGCCTGATCATCGTCGCCCACCGCGAAGATCTGGTGGTGATCGGCCGAGAGCAGGCGAAGCCAGGCGTATTGGACGTAACACACGTCCTGATATTCATCGGCCAGCACGCAATCGAAGCGCCCGGCCCAGCGCAGCCGGTAGGCTTCATCGATCTGCATGGTCCTGGCAGGCCAGAGCAGCAGATCCCCGAAATCCGCGGCGTTGGCTTCGCGCAGGCGGCGTTGATATTCGATATAAACCGGGACCGCCGCGCGGAACCCCGCGGCATCGATCGGCCGGCGTTCACGGGTGGCCGCTCCGATCAATCCCTCGACCCGCAACGCCGCATCTTCCGGCGCGATGAGATTGTCCTTGAAGGTCTCGATCCGCTTGGCCATCAGCTTGACCGGATCACGCGACGTGGCAATGCCCTCATCGATCGCCGCGTCGATCTGCATGGATTTCATGACGCGCTTGAGCAGCCGGCGGCTGTCATCGGCATCCATGATGTCGAAACCCGGTCGGAGATGCGCCGCTTCCGGTTCGATCCGCAATTGCCGCGCGCCGAGGCCGTGGAAGGTGCCGACCCATCCGGGTTGAGCGCCCTCGCCCAGGACGGCAGCGATGCGCTCGGTCATGCCGCGCGCCGCTTTGTTTGTGAAAGTCACGGCAAGAATGCGGGACGGCGTGACGCCCGAGGCGATCCGCCGCGCGATCGCAGCCGTCAATGTCTTGGTCTTGCCGGTTCCGGCGCCGGCCAGCACCAGTACCGGCCCATCCTGACAGGCCGCGTCACGTTGTGCGACAGTCAGATCGGCAAGGAAGGGCAGCGGTGTGGCGGGACCGGTTTGCATCGCGGGCCTAATGCAGCAGACCGGAGGGCGGCGGTTCAGCCGTCACCAGGTCGGGATGGCGTTGCAGATAGGGCGTCCGGGTCAGGGTGCTTGCTTGTGCCGGCCCGGCATCGAGCAGGGCAGCCGCTTGACCAAAATCGGGGTGATCGCCCCGGAGATAACCCTCCATACACGGCTTCAGCACCGGGTCCTTGGCCAGATGATCGAGGGTCCAGAGGCCGAAGGTCTGCCAGTACTGCCAATGCTGGAACACCAGCGCGCGATCCCGCAGGCGCTGCCGGTCGAACAGATCGAGATGCCATTTGGAATCGCTGATCAGGAGCGGCAGATCACGAAGATGGGCGGTCCCGCTGGAGAGGGCATCGTAGGTGTCGTCGGAGACGATGATGCTCATCAATCCCTGACCGCGATAGCCGCCGTGCCGGACATGCAGGCGGGAGAGAAACGCCATGTTGAGGAGCAGAGCCCCCGGTTGCCATGTCCAGGCTCCCGGCTCAGGCGTGTCCAGACGGGTCGTGGTCCTGATCGTGCTGTAGCGGTGGGGGTTGAGCGCTGTGCCCTCGTGCTCGCAGATGATGAGTACGCTGCCATAGGCCGGATAGGCGCAGGCAACGAAAACCACCGACAGGGCCGGACCCCACGGCCCGGCGCTGTCGATGCCAGCCAGGAACCGGACAAGGCCGATCGGGTTGTCCGAGAGCGGCATGGTGCCGACAAGGAAGGGACTACCACCGCCGGACCGCAGCCAGATGGGTGAAATACCCAGCATCGCCGCGACAGAATCGATCTCCGGGTCGGCGAGCGATGCCGTTCCGTTCGTCACCGCGCGATACCGATCGAAGTTCGGCTCACCCATCACCCTTGCCAGGTATCCGATGTACCGGCGGTCGGGCGGCAGTGCGAGGTTGATCGCCTTGCGCAGACGTTCGGCCAACGTCGCCGGCGCGCGCCGGGGTTCGTCGTTGCCTCCCTGGTCAGCGGGGGGGAGCGGCGCCGCCATGCCCGAAACCCCGCTCATTGCCGGCGCCATTTCAGAGGGGTGGGGAATCCTGGGCATGGACCGCAGCAGGGCAACGGCGCCCGCGTGATGGATCGGTCGGCCACGACTGCCCGCATCATCAAAACGACCTCTGGCGGACCGGCGTGAAGCTGGGGGACGGGGTGGCGATCGTGATCGCTTCGTCGTCCGATACGGAGAACTGCTCGCGCAGATAGGCATCCCGCCGGTCCCGATAGATGTTGCGGAACCCGAACCGGCGGCTCGGCTGCTTGCCAGCGACCAGCATGATCACGGCACCGAATGAAACGACGAGCGCGTCGAACGCCATCAGACTGCGCGCCAGGTCACCGATCCGGATGATCTGCAATCCGGTGACCGCTGCGTGAAGCAAGGGCATCTTCAACCCGCCGAAAGCAAACAGGAACAGCATCTCCCAGGCCAACGCGAGCGGTGCGACGACAACGATACTTGAGAGAAGACGCACCATGACCTTGAACAGATTGAGGGCCTGCTCGACGGCGAGCGCCGGATCCTCGACCAGTCCGAGTTCCAGTGCGGCGAGATCACGGACGGGCACCATCGCGATGATCTCCCGATCGACGGAGAGCGATTTGACGAGCCCGACTGGTCGGTCTGATGTCCAGCGCAGGCGTGCGCACCAGCTCTGGAACAAGGCGACCACCGCCGCGGTCACGGCAAAGAGCATGAGACCGGTGGACTTTGTCTCGCCCGCCTTTCCGATCAGCAGGCCGGGCAGATAGAAACAGAGCGCCGGGATCAACGCCGCGCTGAACCCGAGCAGGATCCGGCTCAGGAGTGGTTCCAACCGCTTTCGGGTTTTTCGGACAGGCGGCAGACGCAAGCGGCAGATTTCATCAAGGAACATGTCGGTCATGGTGTTTCCTTCCATCATGTCGGCTGGTGCAGGTGGACGGCTTTGTGCCAGTCGATCTCGAACTGCCGTCGCAATGCGGCCCGGTCCCGCCCGGAATACAGAATGATCCCGATCTCACGGTTGGCGTTGAGGCTCGCCCGCGAAAAATTCTGTGAGCCGATGAACCCGGCCTGCGATCCGACGATCATCTTGGCGTGCAGATAGACCGGATGTTTCGGCAGGAACCCGACGTGCACACCGTGACGCTGTAGTGCCGCGACCCGATCGCGGTCCGACCGGGAGAGTGTCATCGGAAAGATGATCCGCGCGTCAGGACCCTTCGCCTCGATCGCCCGGATGATCGGAGGATCATCGCCGAGTTCCTCGGCCTCGATATCGACGTGGCCCGACTGGTCGATCACCCGCGCCAGGGCCGGTTCGGCGTCCGGCGATACCACCAGGGTCGGCGCGCCGCTCCGGCCCTGATCACCTGCCGGAAGGTTGAACCAATCCGCCCGGAAAATCCGCTCCAGCGCCGCTACCAGAGCCGGGCTGGCGGTGCGGTCGATATAGTCACGGTCATGGTGGAACGCTGAAGCGTCCCAGTTCGCTGAGCCGACCAGCACCTCGCCATGGCTGACCGCGTATTTGGCATGGTCGAACCGGTACCTGCCCTCGAAGCGCTTCGGCGCGACATGAACATGCGCGCCGGTGGCCCGGAGATGCGCCAGCTCGCGGGATACCAGGGATCGGGATATTCCATAGGGTTCGCCGTCCACGATGACATACGTCTTCACACCGCGCCGCACGTCTGCCTTGATCGCCCGCAGCACCGGCTTGCTCGCGAGATAATAGACATTGATCCCGAGCGTCACCCGCGCGTCCTCGATGAAGCGGATCACCGGGGCGGGACCGGATTGCGGACAGATCGAGATCATGACGCGAGATTGTCCGGATTGCTGTGAAGCCGGCCCTGGCACCGCTCGATTTCGCGGGTCCGGTGCATGATGCCGCCAGTCTCCGAGCGATCATAGGCGAGCGCCACGATCCGGAACCCGCCGAAGGCGAGGAAGATGAGGCCCAGCAATTCGAGGCTGTAGGGGGCGTGGGGCAGGCGTAGTAGCCATCGACCATCGAATGCGGTGTTGTAGGCCATCCAGGTCAGCGCGGCCGCGCCGCCCGCCGTGGTGCCCGCGATCAGCAAATCGAACAGATCACCCGCCCGTGCCGCGCTGATGGCCGAGGCGGCCGACCTGGTCGAGGCGACCACGGTGCTCGAACTGGCCGAGCTGGCAGGCTTCACGTCAGGGACCGCGGCAGGCAAGCGGGTGAACGCTGGCTGTGCGCGAAGGGCTGCCGGTTCGAGGGGCATGTCTCGTTCACATTCCATGATCGCCAACCTTTCGCTCAAGTTCATCGAGGCCGATTTCGGCGGCAACCAACCGGCGTTTCATGTCATCGAGATCGCTGCGCAGCTGGCGGATCGTGGCACGCGTATCGGTCACCATGTCGGTGACGACCGGGTCCAGACTTTCGAACGCCATGTTCAGCGCCTGGTTGGCGTTGTGGGCCGGCTGTGATTGGCGATCGAGCCATCGGCTGAGGGCTTCGGCGGATCGGGTTGTGAACCGGACCGACGCCGATGTCTGGGCCTGCGGACGCCAGATCCGTTCGGCCGTAAGGCGATCGTTGGCGCGGGTCATTCGGCTGCCTCGCGGTAGGTCTGTCTGACCGGCTGCGGTTCGAAGCCGCGCAGCATGATCGCGATGCCACGACCATCGTAGATATCCTGCGCCAGTTCGTCGGTGACCCCGGCCTCGATCACCGCCTGATCGGCATCCCGCGTGAGGCGTTCATCGCGCCGGCGACGGATCTCACCCTCGGCACTGCCGTTCGGGAACACCAGGGCCAACCGCCGGCGCGCCTCGGCAGGGCCGAGCATGGAATAGAGCCGGGTGCGCAGATGGACGTCCAGCGGCGTCGTGCTGAGCGCCCAGAGCTCGATCGGCCCCAGGCTGTTGACCATCATCTGCTCGTATTTGGCGTTATCGACTTCGGCGACCATCAGGAACGGCGCGCCACCTCCGTTCCGGTCGGGGCCGGTCAGCCGGTTGCGCAGCACGAAGGCCGAGGCCTCCGATAACTGGAACCGCTTGATGATGGTCTCGCGTTCCTTGTCGTCGCGCGCGCCGAGGACGATCTGCTCGTTGGTGTTCCTGATCAGATCATCGTCGAAATGCTCGATGCTCTGCGAAGCGACGACGATCTGGACGTTGTGCTTGCCCCCTTCGAGCAGATCGCGAACCACCTGGGCGCGCACGAAGGGCGAGGCTTTGGTGCGATGGTATTCGTCGTAATCGAGCCGCTTGACCGATTCCTTGAACTCGCGGAACCGCGGCGCGTGATAGGCTTTCATCGCTTCCGGGACATGGACCAGATAATCCGGATGCAGGAAGAAGTTGCGCCCGATGATGTGGCGGGCCAGCATATACATCAGCGCCGTCTTGCGATCGGCATCC
>NZ_NCJX01000174.1:0-1227 GCF_002282635.1 Acidiphilium sp. 34-64-41
CCCGATCTGCGACATCAGCGCGAAGTTTTTCCAGGTCGGAAACGTGCCGCCCGCAACATACCCTTCGAGCTTGAATTCGCGGCCATAGGCGGTGAGTTGAGGAAACCCGATGTGACAGGCGGAACATTCCTCACCCGTCTGTGCGGCGAACGCGGGGATCGCCTGCGCTGTCGTCGGCGCCAAAGCAAGCAGTCCCAGACCGAGTGCGGCCGCTGTGGTTCGGTTGGTTGTCGGTCTGAATTTCATTTTAGTGGTCCCCGGCTACAAGGAAATATGCGCCGGAGGACGGATAGGTGTCATTGATCTAGATCAAATCACCTATTGTTGGCGACGGAGGCGATCCGCTCGTAAACGGCGCGTATCTGCCAAGTCCATAAAAATAGATGTCGGTGGTAGACGTTTATGATAGCCCTGACCCAGTGCCATCGCGCGAGATTTCCATCAGCATCACGATCCGCGACAGTTGGTACTTCCGCTTGGCCAGGCTATGCCGATATCCACGGCCAAGCCGGCGATAGCGGTTCAGCCCGGATCATCGAGAATCATTGTTGCGACATCAGACGCCCGATATGACGGACCTCGCGAACTCCCGGACTGCCCATCGCTTGCTACACCCGGATCAGATCGATCAATTCGTCCTCGGTCAGTCGGGCAGCGACTTCGCCGCCTTCGAGCAGTTCCGACGCGAGATCGCGCTTGTCCCGATGGAGGGCGAGGATGCGCTCTTCAATGCTACCCTCCATGATCAGGCGGTAGATCGTGACCGGCCGCTCCTGGCCGATGCGATGGGCGCGGTCCGACGCCTGATCCTCGACCGCAGGATTCCACCACGGATCGAGATGCACGACATAATCCGCAGCCGTCAGGTTCAGCCCGGTGCCACCGGCCCGCAAGCTGATCAGGAACAGGTCCGATGTCCCCGCCTGAAACGCGGCGACCCGCCGCTCGCGATCCGCGGATGGCGTGCTGCCATCGAGGTATTCATAGGCGATCCCGCGCTCATCGAGGGCGGTACGGATCAAGGCCAGATGACCGACGAACTGGCTGAACACCAGAGCCCGATGCCGGTTGCGGATCAACTCCGAGACCAGCCCGAGGAAGGTTTCCAACTTGCTACTTGGCACGCCTGCGCTCGGATCGATCAAGGCGGGATTGCAGCAGGCTCGCCGCAGTCTGGTGATCTCGGCCAGGATATGGATTTTGCGCTTGCCGGCTTGGGTGTCCAAG
>NZ_NCJX01000008.1:0-59359 GCF_002282635.1 Acidiphilium sp. 34-64-41
CCACCGTCAAGCGGCAGTGCCCCCTCTACATCCATCCAGCGCTGACAACGGCCTCATCCCCACCGTGAATATCGGCAACTGGGGCGATGGCAGCAAGGCAATCAAACACGGCCTAGCCGCGTCCCTTAACCAAAACCAAGGCAGCACGACCGGATTTAACGGGCGCGCATCCGCCTTCGGCACACCGGCGTTTACCGGGCCATAAGGAGAATTGATATGGATATCACTGAATTGCGCGCCCGCATTGTCGCCGCGCGCCGATTCCACGACGCAGCGATCCGCACGCTTGATGCGAAATGGAAGACGCTGGCAGCGGACGTGAAAGCGCACCCCGATCGTGCCGCCCAGATGGTCACCGACGCCGTGCATGAGATCGGGGGGCTGATCAGCAACGGCGCGCTCGATGACCCAGAGGCCGGCGCGGCGCGGGGTACGGTAAAGGCCCACATGCGCGCCACCGCTGCCCGTCATGCCGGCACCTGATCCACGACAACGCGCGGTCTCGATGATCGCCCGCGTGATCGTTGCCGCGACCCGGCGCGATCGGGTGCCCGTAAATGACCTGCTCGCCGGTTGCCACACGTTATCCGCACTACGCGATCTATCGGCGCATGATATCGGGCGGCTCATGAAGGGCACGGCGTGGCGTCGGGCGCAGTGGCGGGAGGGGGGCGGCAGGGTGCGTGGGTATCTTGCGCCTGTCACGGGGGGAAAGCCGGGCAGCGCCGTCGAAGCCATCGTGCGCGTGTAATTTACCGATAAAAGACAGATTTCGGCAACGTCGCGTGACGGCTTACAGGCCAGCGCAATTTTGCGTTTCTAAGGATGTGCGGCACTCGCACACCCTCCAAGGGTCCGCTTACTGTGCGGACCCCTCCGAGCGCGCCCTGTTCACCCAGCGCCGCAAGGAAGCCTATGTGGCGCTGCATCCGGAGACGAAGCATGGGGGCGATCACAAGTCGGAATCAAGTCGCCAATTTGGCAACTTGAAATCTGCCGACCGCTTCACCGCCGACACCGCAACCCGCACCGGCCAGTCCGAGCGCGCCGTACAGCGAGACGCCCATCGAGGCTCCAATATCAGTGCGGATGTCCTGTCAGAGATCAAGGGGACCGAACTCGATAAGGGAACAGTTCTCGACGCCATCGCCGGCATATCGCCGCTGCGTCCTGGCCGCATCAGCCGCGCCACGCCCTCGCGTTGCCAGACCTCGACCAGCCAAAGCACAACCGGGCTTTATCTCGCATTTCCGTGATCTGCATGGGGCGGCGGCACAACTTTAGCAGGATTAGCGACTTTAGCAGCCACCCTTACCCAGATATCAGCATGTCCGACGCCCCGGATTAGCAGGATTAGCAACTTTAGCAGGGGGTACCCTCTCATATCCACTTTTCAGCATGGCCCCGCCGTGCTCACGCGCGCGCGTAAAACAAAAAGAAAATAGGACAGTACTACTGTCATATTATTATTATTATAGGATATATCATCATCTTTTTATAGAGACCGCTCACGATGCAGGAATAGCCTACGAACTATCCAGCATCATATCGAAACGATATGCAGAACACGTATCCGTGATAATCGGGGGCGGAGTCCATCGCTATCCATGAACGTGCGGCATCGCGTTGTATCCTGATATACGTATCCAAGATACATGCTGACAATCGAACTTATGGCTTATATGCTGGAACTTCTGGAAATACATGGCGGAGGGAGTGGGATTCGAACCCACGGTACGCTTTCACGCACACACGCTTTCCAAGCGTGCGCCTTAAACCGCTCGGCCATCCCTCCCGCGTGGGCGGTTCATAGCCAACAAGTTCAGGGGGAACAAGGGCTTCGGGCGGGGGTGGTTGGCAGGTATTACGGTTCGGCTTGCGGGGGCAGGCCGAGCAGGGGGGCGGCCTGGGTGTCATCGATGGCTTCGACTTCGCGCAGGGTGCGGCCGACGGCGCGGATGCGGATTTGGGTTTTGTCGATTTCGCCGGTCATGTCGGTGGCGCGTTTGGCGAGTTTGTCCATCGCGTCGCCGAGTTTGCCCCATTCGGCTTTGACGGCGCCGAGGATTTTGCCGATTTCGCCGGCCTTGCGTTCGAGCTGGACGGTGAAATGGCCGACGCGGATGGTGTGCAGCAGGGCGGGCAGCAGGCTGGGGCTTTGGATCAGCACGCGGGTTTCGCGCTGGATGGTTTCGATCAGCCCGGGGATGCGGGCGACTTCGGCGAACAGGCCTTCGCTGGGCAGATAGAGGATGGCGATGTCGGTGGTGCGGGGCGGGCGGATGTATTTGGTCGCGATTTTTTTGGCTTCGTTGCGGATGCGTGTGGCGAGGGCGGCGATTGCGGTGTCCTCGGCGGCGCGGTCGCCGGCTTCGGCGGCGAGGAGCAGGCGGTCGTAGTCTTCGGTGGGGAATTTCGCATCGATCGGCAGGTAGACGGGTTGGTCGGCTTCGCGCACCGGCATGCGGAGTGCGAATTCGACGGTTTCGGCGCTGGCGGGATCGGGGCGGAAATTGGCCTCGAACGTGCCGGGGGGCAGGGTGTCTTCCATGGTCTGGCGGATCTGCGCCTCGCCCCAGCCGCCGCGGGATTTGACGTTGGCGAACAGGCGTTTGAGGTCGCCGACCTGGACCGCGACGTTCTGCACCTGGCCGATTGCCTGCTGCACCTGGGCGAATTGCTCGGAGACGCGCTGGAAGCTTTCGCCGATGCGTTTTTCCAGTGCGGATTGCAATTGCTCATCGACGGCCGCGCGCATGGCTTCGAGCTTGGCCTCGTTGCCTTCGCGGATCGTCTCGAGCTTGGCTTCGACCTGGGTGCGGAGTTTTTCCTGTTCGTCGCGCAGGGTGACCGAGACCGCGGCAAGGTCGCGGCTGACGCGGTCGGCGAGGCTGGTCTGGCTTTCGGTGAGGCGGGCGATCACGGCGAGGGTTTCGCTGAGGGTTTGGGCGCGGCCGGATTGGGCGGCGCTTTCGGCTTCGCCGAGGCGTTGCGTGATCATCAACGACAAATCACCGATCGTTGCGTTGATCGAGCCGAAACTGCGGGCGAGGTGTTCGGCCTGACCGCGTGCGCCGTCCTGCAGACGTTCGATGCCGCCGGCGAGTGCCTGGCGTGCCGGTTCGGTCATTGCCTGCGGCACTGCGTCGATCGACAGGCGCAATGCCTCGATCCGTCGATTTTGTTCGACCAGCAGGACCAGGACGATCAGCAGCAGCAGGCCGAGGACGGCCAGCGCCACCACGATTGGCAGCATCAGGCGTCCATTTTCAATGCGGCGAGGAAGGCGGATTGCGGAATTTCGACCTTGCCGAACTGGCGCATCCGCTTTTTGCCTTCTTTTTGCTTGTCGAGCAGTTTGCGCTTGCGGGAAATATCACCGCCGTAGCATTTCGCCGTGACGTCTTTCGACAGCGCGCTGATGGTTTCGCGCGCGATCACCCGACCGCCGATGGCGGCCTGGATCGCGATTTTGAACAATTGCTTGGGGATCAGATCCTTCAGCTTGGCGCAGATCGCCCGCCCGCGGGTCTCGGCGACCGATTTATGCGCGATGAACGACAGCGCATCGACCGGTTCGAGGTTGACCAGGATCGAAATTTTGGCGAGGTCGCTCTCGAGGTAATTGTCCATCTGGTAATCGAAACTGGCGTAGCCGCGCGAAATCGACTTCAACCGGTCGTAGAAATCGAACACCACCTCGTTCAACGGCAGCCGATAGACCGCCATTGCGCGATTGCCGACATAGGTAAGATCGACCTGGTGGCCACGCCGCTCGTTGCACAGCGTGAGGACCGCGCCGAGGTAGTCGTCGGGCACCATGATGGTCGCTTTGATCCAGGGTTCCTCGATATGGTCGATCAGGGAGCCATCCGGCATGTCGGCCGGGTTGTGCAAATCCATGGTTTCGCCGTTGGTCTTGGTCAGGCGGTAGACCACGGAGGGGGCGGTCGCGATCAGGTCGAGGTCGAATTCGCGCGAGAGGCGTTCCTGCACGATTTCGAGGTGCAGCAGGCCGAGGAAGCCGCAGCGGAAGCCGAAGCCCAGAGCGGCGGAGGTTTCGGCCTCGTAGTGGAAGCTGGCATCGTTCAGGCGCAGGCGGCCGAGGCTCTCGCGCAGTTTTTCGAAATCATCGGCATCGACCGGGTAGAGGCCGCACCAGACGACGGGGATTGACGGTTTGAAGCCGGGGAGGGCTTCGGTGGCGGGGTGGCGATCATCGGTGATCGTGTCGCCGACGTTGCAATCGGCGACGGTTTTGATGGCGGCGGTGATGAAGCCGATTTCGCCGGGGCCGAGATCGGGCTCCGGGCGGAGTTTGGGGGCGAAGACGCCGACCTGTTCGACGGTGTGGACGGCGCCGGAGGACATCATGCGGATTCGCATGCCCTTGCGCAGGCGGCCGTTTTTGATGCGCACCAGGTGACCAGGGCTTCGAGCACGGCTTCGATGTTCAGGCCGGTTTTCGCCGAGATTTCAACCGCATCGGACGCATCGAGGCCGATGACGTCTTCGATTTGTTGTTTGACGCGGTCGGGTTCGGCGGCGGGCAGGTCGATTTTGTTGAGGACCGGCACGATTTCGTGATTGGCGTCGATCGCCTGATAGACATTGGCGAGGGTCTGGGCTTCGACGCCTTGCGAGGCATCGACCACCAGCAGGGAGCCTTCGCAGGCGGCGAGGCTGCGGCTGACCTCGTAGGCGAAATCGACATGGCCGGGCGTGTCCATCAGGTTCAGGATGTAGGTCTTGCCGTCCTTGGCGGGATAGGAGAGGCGGACGGTCTGCGCCTTGATGGTGATGCCGCGCTCTTTTTCGATATCCATGTTGTCGAGCACCTGCTCGGTCATTTCGCGGGCGGTGAGCGCGCCGGTGGCCTGGATCAGCCGGTCAGCCAGGGTGGATTTACCGTGGTCGATATGGGCGATGATCGAAAAATTGCGGATCAGTTCGGTGGGGGTCGAGGTCATGCTGCCGTCATAGTCGAAAAACCGTGCCGTGTCAGCGCTCCGGTCGGACTGGGCGGGGGGCTTCAACGGGGCGGCCGTTTATGCGACAGTTTCGTGGTGCGATTGAAAACCCCGATCGCTCGCGCCACATCGGCGGAAAGGGCCTTTAGCCGGAGACGACCGAATGGATGTTCCGCTGCATTCCGCCGCGCCGCCAGGTGCCACCGAGCCCCCGGGTGCCACTGAGAGCGACTTGGTGACATTGGGGATTGATGTGGGCGGCAGCCATATCAAGGCGGCGCTGGTGGCACCCGATGGCGCGCTGCTGACCAATTATGAGCGCGTGGTGACGCCGCTCGGGCGCAAGCCGGACGTGATTGTGGATACGATCAGCGCATTGGTCGCACCGCTCGGGCGGTTCGACCGGGTTTCGGTCGGGTTTCCCGGGGCGACGCGCGAGGGCACGGTGCTGACCGCGCCCAACCTTGGCAACGATTTGTGGCACGGGTTCAAGCTGGCCGAGCGGCTGGCGGCGCGCCTGACGCGGCCGGTGCGGTTGGCCAATGATGCGACGGTGCAGGGGCTGGGGGCGATTGCCGGGCGGGGGCTGGAATGCACCATTACGCTCGGCACCGGCATGGGATTTGCGCTGTTCACCGACGGCAAGCCGGCGCCGCATCTGGAGATGGGGCAGCACAATGCGCATAAGCGATACAGCTATGACCAATATATCGGCCATGCGGCGCTGATCCGCGATGGGGTCAAAAAATGGAATAAGCACGTGCTGCGCACCGTCGATGCGCTGCGGGTGCTGGTCAATTTCGATCTGCTCTATATCGGCGGCGGCAACGTGACCGCGATCAATTTTGCGCTGCCGGCCGATGTTCATCTGGTGTCGAACGAGACCGGCATCACCGGCGGTGTGCGCCTGTGGGACGGTGTGTTCCGGCGCCGGGCGTGATCACGATGCGGTCACAACCGGCCGCATGGGCGTGACTTCCGGCCGATGCCGCACCACCTGCCGCCATGGATGACCGGCATCGTGATGTCTCGGCCTGCACTGAAACGATCATCATCCACGACCAACTTCAGGAGATTCTGCTATGAACCCGCTCAAACAACTCGCTGAAACCGGCCAGGCCCCCTGGCTCGATTTCGTTCAGCGCGACCTGATCGAGGGCGGCGAGCTGGCCAGGATGATCGAGCGGGACGGGCTGAAGGGCGTGACGTCCAACCCATCGATCTTTGAAAAGGCGATTGCGCATGCGCCGGAATATGGCGCGGCGTTCGAGCGGTTCGTGCAGCATGGCGATCATGAGCCGATGGCGATTTACGAGCATTTGGCGATCGGTGACATCAAGGCGGCGGCCGATGTGCTGCTGCCGGTGTATCAGGCGACCAACGGGCGGGATGGTTATATCAGCCTCGAGGTTTCGCCGTATCTCGCGATGGACACCGAGGCGACGATCATCGAGGCGCGGCGGCTGCACAAGGCGGTCGACAAGCCCAATCTGATGGTGAAGGTGCCGGCGACCACCGCCGGAATTCCCGCGATCCGCACGCTGATCGGCGAGGGGATTTCGATCAATGTGACGCTGTTGTTCGCGGTGCCGATGTATGAGGCGGTGGCGCATGCGTATATCGATGGGCTGGAGCATTTCGCTGCACAGGGTGGCGATGTTTCGAAAATCGCGAGTGTCGCGAGCTTTTTCGTCAGCCGGATTGATAATGTGATCGACAAGCAGTTGCAGGGCAAGATCGATGCCGGCGGCGATGCGGCGATGAAGCCGTTGCTGGGTAAGGCGGCGATCGCGAATGCGAAAGTTGCTTATGCTGCCTATAAGAAGTTGTTTTCAGGTGCGAAATGGCAAGCACTGGAAGCGAAAGGCGCGCATAGCCAGCGCCTGCTCTGGGCTTCCACCAGCGTGAAGAATCCGGCCTATCCGGATACGCTCTATGTCGAGACATTGATCGGCCGTGATACGGTGAACACCATGCCGCCGGCGACGATGGATGCGTTCCGCGACCATGGCAAGGCGACGCCGGATGCGGTGGAGCAGGACCTTGACGGCGCGCTGGCTATTCTGAAATCGCTCGAACAGCACGGTATTTCGCTTGAGACCGTCACGGATGATCTGGTGATCGATGGGGTGCGCCAGTTCGCGACGGCGTTCGATCAACTGCTCGGCGCGGTGGCGGTCAAGCGTTCGGCGCTGGTGCCGGTGAACGAAGCCACGATCGAAGCCGATGGCGCGTTGAAGGCGGCGGTTGCCGAGGCCAGCAAGCACTGGCTGGCGGAAGGCACGATCCGCAAGCTGTGGGCCGGCGACAAGCAGGTGTGGACCGGCGCGGATGAAGACAAATGGCTCGGCTGGCTCGATATTGTTGGCCAGGAGCATGCGCATGTCGGCACGCTCGCGCGCTTCGCGGAATCGATCAAGGCGCAGGGTTTCAGCCATATCGCGCTGCTCGGCATGGGGGGCTCGAGCCTCGGGCCGGAAGTGCTGGCGCGGAGCTTTGGCCACAAGGCGGGATGGCCGCAGTTTCATATGCTGGATTCGACCGATCCGGCGCAGATCCGCACGCTGGAAGCCGCGCTGGATTTGAAGAAGACGATGTTCATCGTGTCGTCGAAATCGGGCTCGACGCTGGAGCCCAACATATTCCTCGCTTATTTCAAATCGCGCATGATCGAGACGGTCGGTGCGGCCGACTGGGCGAAGCATTTCACCGCGGTGACCGACCCGGGGTCGGCGATGGAGCGTGTGGCACAGCATGATCGTTTCGCGCATGTGTTCCACGGCGTGAAATCGATCGGCGGGCGGTATTCCGTGCTGTCGAAATTCGGCCTGGTGCCGGCGGCGGCCATGGGCATCGATGTCGAAACATTCCTGACGCATACGGCGCATATGGTGAAATCGTGCAGCGCGAGCGTGCCGGTTGATCAGAATCCGGGGGCGCAACTGGGCTTGCTGCTCGGCGTTGCGGCGAAGCAGTTCAAGCGCGACAAGGTGACGATCATCGCCTCGCCCGGTATTGCCGATCTGGGGGCGTGGCTCGAACAATTGATCGCCGAATCGACCGGCAAACTGGGGCATGGGTTGATCCCGGTGGATGGCGAACCGCTTGAGGATGTCAGCGTCTATGGCAAGGACCGGGTGTTCGCCTATCTTTGCCTCGCCGGTGACGAGCACAAGGGACAGGCGGCGCATGTGGCCGCACTCGCGCGGGCGGGGCATCCTGTCGTGCGGATCATGGTGCGTGATGTGATGAGCATCGGGCAGGAGTTTTTCCGTTGGGAAATAGCAACGGCAATCGCCGGTGCGGTGATCGGGATCAATCCGTTCGACCAGCCCGATGTCGAGGCGAGCAAGATCAAGACGCGCGCCTTGACCGATGCCTATGAGCAGGGCGGATCGGCCCCGCAGGGTGAGCCGGTGTTTCGCGAGAACAGCATTGCGGTGTTTGCCGATGCGGCAAACGCAGCGGCGCTGGGCCGGCATAATTCGCTGTCGGCTTATTTGAAGCAGCATTTCGGGCGCGCCGAGGCGGGCGATTACATTGCGATTCTTGCCTATATCGAACGCGACAAGGCGCATCTTGCGGCGCTGGAGGGCGTGCGCAAGCGGTTGATGACCCACCGCAAGGTTGCGACCTGCCTCGGCTTCGGGCCCCGGTTCCTGCATTCCACAGGCCAGGCCTACAAGGGTGGGCCGAACAGCGGCGTGTTTCTGCAGATTACGACGGACGATGCGCATGATCTGCCGGTGCCCGACCATAAATACAGTTTCAGCCAGGTGAAGGCCGCGCAGGCCGAGGGTGATTTGAGCGTGCTGGTCGAGCGCGAGCGGCGGGTGATCCGCGTTCATTTGAAGGATGTCGCGAGCGGGCTGAAGGATCTTGCCCATGCGATGGAGCACGCGTTTCACTGAGACGACCGAACGGACCTCAACAAGGAAAGCCGGCACATGAAAATCGGAATTATCGGCCTTGGCCGTATGGGTGCTAACATTACGCGCCGCTTGATGCGTGATAAGCACGAATGCGTCGTGTTCGACAAATCGACCGACGCGGTCAAGGGACTTGAGAAGGATGGCGCGACCGGTGCGGCTGATCTGGCATCGATGGTCAAGGCGCTCGATGCGCCGCGGGCGATCTGGGTGATGCTGCCATCCGGCAAGATTACCGAGGATACGATCGAGGCGCTGGCCGGCGCGATGTCGGCGGGTGACATCATCATCGATGGCGGCAACAGTTTCTATAAGGACGACATCCGCCGCGCCGCCAGCCTGAAGGAGAAGGGGCTGCACTATGTCGATGTCGGCACCTCGGGCGGGATCTGGGGCATCGATCGCGGGTATTGCATGATGATCGGCGGCGAGACCGAGATCGTCGATCATCTGGACCCGATCTTCAAGACGCTGGCACCCGGCATCGGCACGATCGACAAGACGCCGGATCGCAAGGGGCATGATCCGCGGGCGGAGCAGGGCTATATTCATGCCGGCCCGGTCGGCGCCGGGCATTTCGTGAAAATGGTGCATAATGGCATCGAATATGGGCTGATGCAGGCCTATGCGGAGGGGTTCGATATTCTGCGCAATAAGGCCTCGACCGATCTGCCGGCGGCGCAGCGGTTCGACCTCAACCTCGCCGATATTTCCGAAGTGTGGCGGCGCGGCAGCGTAATATCATCGTGGCTGCTCGATCTGACCGCTTCCGCATTGGCCAAGGATGAGAAGCTTGCTGGCTATACCGGGTATGTCGAGGATTCCGGTGAAGGGCGCTGGACGATTGAGGCGGCGATCGAGGAAGCGGTGCCGGCGGAGGTGCTGACCGCATCGCTGTTCGCGCGATTCCGGTCCCGCCAGGAACACACGTTCGGCGAGAAAATGCTCTCAGCGATGCGCCAGGGCTTCGGCGGTCATCTGGAGCAGGGGCATACGCCGGTTTCGAAAGGCGATTGATCATGGCCGATCTGATGAACCATCCGCATGGTGAAACCGCGACGCCGGCGCAGCCTGCTTCGGCCAAGCCGCCTGGACCGTGCAGCATCGTTATTTTCGGGGCCGGCGGTGATCTGACCAAGCGGCTGTTGATGCCGGCGTTGTATAATCTGGCGAATACCGGATTGACCCCCGAGAAATTCGTGCTGATCGGTGCGGATATCGCTAAGCGCAGCACCGATGACTGGAAAGCCTCGTTGCACAAGACGCTGGAGAGCTTCATCGGCGATCCGAATGCGGAAGATCAGATCAAGGCGATCGACGAAGCGAACTGGTCGAAACTGGCCGCGCATATGTCGTATGTGCAGGGTGATTTCACCGATGCGGGTTTCTATCAATCGCTGAAGACCGAGCTGGAATCGCTGGAATCGCAGCATGGCACCGGCGGCAACCGGCTGTTTTATCTGGCAGTCGCGGATCGGTTTTTTGGCACGATCGTGGAACATCTAGGTGCGGCCGGGCTGGTTGAGCAGAAGGGCGACGAGGGTGCGCCCTGGCGGCGGGTGGTGATCGAAAAGCCGTTCGGCCACAGCCTTGATTCGGCCAAAGCGCTGAACGCGCAGGTGCTTGCGGTACTGAAGGAGGAACAAGTTTATCGGATCGATCATTTCCTCGGCAAGGAAACGGTGCAGAACATCATGGCGTTGCGATTTGGCAATGGTATGTTCGAGCCGATCTGGAATCGCGATCGGATCGATCATGTGCAGATCACGGTTGCCGAGACCGTCGGGGTCGAGGGGCGGGGAAAATTTTATGAGCAGACCGGCGCGCTGCGCGACATGGTGCCCAACCATGTGTTTCAGCTGCTCGCCATGGTGACGATGGAGCCGCCGGTGGGCTTCAAGCCCGAAGCGATCCGCGACAAGAAATACGATCTGTTCGCCTCGATCGAGACATTGGCGGATGACGATGCGGTGCGCGGCCAGTACGGCGCCGGCACTGTCGCCGGCAAGCCAGTAATTGCGTATCGGGATGAGCCGGATGTCGCGAAGGAGTCCGCGGTCGAGACTTATGTTGGGATGCGCTTGAAGATCAACAATTGGCGCTGGGCCGGCGTGCCGTTTTATATCCGCACCGGCAAGCACATGACGTGCCGGATGACCGAGATTGCGATCCAGTTCAAGAAGGCGCCGCTGGCGGCGTTTCAGGACACCTCGCTCGAAACCCTGCCGCCGAACTGGCTGGTGCTGCGCATTCAGCCCGATGAAGGGATTGCCCTGCAATTCGAGGTCAAGCGGCCCGGGCAGACCATGCGCCTGGCACCGGCGAATATGGAGTTCCGCTATAGTGACTGGTTCAAGCCGGAGCCGAACGTCGGCTACGAGACGCTGCTGTATGATTGCATGATCGGGGATCAGACGCTGTTTCAGCGGGCCGACATGGTCGAGGAAACCTGGCGGGTGGTGCAGGGGGTGATCGACCATTGGGCTTCGACCACACCTGCCGATTTCCCGAATTACGAGAGTGGCGGTGCGGGTCCGGCGGCATCGGATGCGCTGCTGTCGCATGATGACAGGACGCGCCACTGGCGCCCGGTCAGCGTGCCGGCGAAGGATGATCGCGCATGAGCGCCCGGATCGATCTGGTACTGGCCGATGTGGATGGCACGCTGGTCACCAATGAGAAACGCCTGACCGAGCGGGCGCAGCGCGCGGTCGCGGATTTGCGGCGCGCCGGCATCAAATTCGCGATCACCAGCGGTCGTCCCCCGCGCGGCATGGCGATGGTGAGCACGCCGCTCGCGATCGACACGCCGATTGCCGGGTTCAATGGTGGCGTGCTGCTCGCACCGGATATGACGACCGTGCTGAACGCCTATGATCTGCCGGAAGACGTGATCGGCAAGGCGGTTGCGCTGCTTGGTGAACATGGGCTCGATGTCTGGATTTATACCAAGACGCGCTGGTTGATCCGGGATGCCGCGGCGCCGCATGTGGCGCGCGAGACCAGCACGGTGCAGTTCGATGCCGAGGTGGTGGATGATTTTTCGGTCGACGATTTGAAGACTGTCGTCAAGATCGTTGGCGTCACCGATGACAAGGCGAAGATGCAGGCTGCCCTGGCCGCCGCGACGGAAGAATTCGGCGACCACGTGACGGCTGCCTGCTCGCAGCCCTATTACCTCGACATCACCAACGCGAAGGCTAACAAGGGTGCGGTGGTCGACAAACTTTCCGAATTGCTGAACATCCCCCGCGAGCGGATAGCGACGATTGGTGACATGCCGAACGACGTGACGATGTTTCGGCGCAGCGGCGTTGCGATCGCCATGGGCAATGCCGATGACGAGGTGAAATCACACGCAAAATTCACCACCGACAGCAATGAGGACGAGGGGTTTGCCAAGGCGATCGAGCGCTTCATTCTCGATGGGCTCGGCGCATGAAACCGGCGTTCGGTGAGCTGCTGGTAGTGCCCGATGCGGAGGCTTTCGCGGAGGCCGGGGCTAGATTGTTGGCCGATGCGGCAGCGACGGCGGGTGCGCGGTGCGTGATCGGGCTGGCGGGGGGCTCGACCCCGAAATCGATCTATCAGCGTCTGGCGTCGTCGCCCTATCATCATCAGGTCCGCTGGAATGCGCTTGATTTCGTGCTCGGTGATGAGCGGTTTGTCGCGCCGGACGACCCTGATAGCAATATGCGGATGATCGATCGGGCGTTGTTCGATCATGTCGAGCATGATCCGGCGCGGGTTCACGCGGTGCCCTATGGGGGGCTGACGGTGGCGCAGGCGGCGGAGCGTTATGAACAGGCACTGCAGGCTTTGTATGGTGCCAAAACGCTCAGCCCGGAGCGGCCGTTTTTCGATCTCTGTTTTCTCGGCATGGGCGATGACGGACACACGGCATCGTTGTTGCCGGGGCAGCAGCGGCTGCTGGAGGAGCGCACACGCTGGGTGCTGCCGGTGACCGAGGGACGCCCCGAGGCGCGGGTGACGCTGACCTATCCGGTGTTGGACAGCGCAAGGCTGGTTGTCTTTGTTGTTGCTGGCAGCGGCAAGCGATCGATGCTGGATGGTATTTTGAGCGGTGCGGAGACATCGGTGCCGGCCGCGCGCATCAGGCCATCGGGGCGGGTGCTGTGGCTGGTCGATCGGGATGCGGCGGGACGATGGGCGCAGTGACCGGCGCGACGATGATCGCCACACCCGATCAGCAGAAGCGCGCCGCCGCGCGTGAGGCGGCGCTGCTGGTCGAGACGGGGATGTATCTGGGGCTCGGCACGGGTTCGACCGTCGGGTATTTTCTTGATGCGTTATCGGAACGGATAAAGGCTGAGAGTTTGTCGATCACTTGTGTTGCGACCTCGCTCGCGACCGAGCGTCGCGCGGCTGAACTCGGCATTGGGGTTGTGCCGCTGAGCGGCATGCTCGATCTTGCGATCGATGGCGCGGACGAGGTCGCGTTCGGTACGCTGCATCTGATCAAGGGATTGGGCGGGGCGCTGCTGCGCGAAAAGCAGATTGCCGAATCCGCCCGCCAGTTCGTGGTGATTGCCGATGAGAGCAAGCTGGTGCGCTGGCTTGGCGAGCGCACGCCGCTGCCGGTCGAGATCGTGGATTTCGCGGTCGAGCGGACCATCGCGCGGATCGGCGATATCGGCTTGCCGGGTGTGCTCCGCATGAGCGATGCGGCGACGCCGTATCGGACCGACAATGGTAATCAGATCGTTGACTGTACCATTGCGGTGGAGATGACGCCGCCGGTGTTGGAGGCGACGCTGAAGACCATTGCCGGCGTGGTCGAGACCGGCCTGTTCACCCATGGCTGTGCCGCGGCGATCATCGGCATGACGGATGGCAGCACGCGGCGTTTCGATGGTGACCCCTGGGCGCGGGCTGGTGTGGCATCGCATGTGGCAACGCTGCGCAGCATGGGTCTACCGCTGCCGCATCCCAAGCCGGTGATCGCGGTGATGGGGGTTTCGGCTTCGGGAAAATCGACCATCGGCGCTCTGCTGGCGGCGTGCCTGGGGGTTGCGTTCATCGATGGCGATGATCTGCACCCGCAGAGCAATCGCGCAAAAATGCACGCGGGGCATCCGCTGAACGACAATGATCGCCTGCCGTGGCTACACCGTATTGCCGGCGCGCTGCGTGGATGGCGTGATGCGGGTTGCGGCGGTGTGATCGTGAGTTCGTTGCTCACGCGTCATTATCGCGATCTGGTCCGCTCCGGCTGTGCGGGCCTGATTTTGGTGAATTTGACCGGCAGGCGCGATCTGCTGGCGAAGCGCGCGGCGGGGCGGCACGGGCATTTCATGCCGCCTGATCTGCTCGACAGCCAGTTTGCGACATTGGAACCACCCGGTGCCGATGAAACCGTGATGAATATCGACGTTGACGCATCGCCGATCGCGATTGTCACCTCGATCATGCAGCGTCTTGCCGAGGGCGTCTGAGCGCGCCGATTGGCGGCACGCAGTCACCAGAGATGAAGGAGGGTCCGCATGGCTTTACGGATCGAGGATTATGGGCTGATCGGTGATCGGCAGACGACGGCGCTGGTCGGGCGGGATGGCTCGATCGATTTCATGTGTCTGCCGCGTTTCGATTCCGATGCGTGTTTCGCGGCGTTGCTCGGCACGCGCGAGAACGGCCGGTGGTTGATCGCACCGGCTGATCCCGTTGCTCATACGCATCGGTATTATCGCGACGATACGCTGGTGCTCGAAACCGAAATGACGACATCGGCCGGAAGGGTCCGGCTGACCGATTGCATGGTGCCGCACCCGCACGATACATCGCGCCTGGTGCGGCAGGTGACCGGGCTCGACGGTGAAGTGGATATGCAGCTGGAGCTGGTATTCCGCTTCGGCTTCGGCAAGATCATCCCCTGGGTGCAGCGCCTGCCGCACGGTGAAGGGCTGGTTGCGGTGGCCGGGCCGGATATGGTCGTGATCTGGTCCGACGTGCCATTGGAAGGGCGCAACCGTCACACCGAGGCGAAATTTACCGTCAAGGCTGGTGAAACGGTGACGTTTTCGATGACGTGGCTGCAATCGCATCATCGCATCCCGCACGCCTTCGATGCGGAGCACGGCATTGCGCTGGCTGCCGAGCGATCGCAGAAATGGGTCGGAAGGGTGCCTGCTAAAAATCACTGGGTGGATGTGATCAAGCGCTCGCTGATCACGCTCAAGGCGCTGACGCATTGGGAGACCGGCGGCATCATTGCCGCGGCCACCACATCCTTGCCTGAGGAATTGGGCGGCGAGCGGAACTGGGATTATCGCTATTGCTGGCTGCGCGATGCGAGTTTCACGCTGCAGGCGTTTCTGGCGGCGGGGTATCGCGACGAGGCTTCGGCCTGGCGTCACTGGCTTGACCGGGCGGTGGCGGGTAACGCGGCCGATATCCAGATCATGTACGGCGTCGCCGGCGAGCGGCGGCTGGCGGAGTGGGAGGTTGATTGGCTCGGCGGCTATGAGGGCTCGAAGCCGGTGCGGATCGGCAACGCCGCCGCAGGTCAGACGCAGCTCGATGTGTACGGCGAGTTGCTCGATACGCTCTATCAGGCCCACAAGGGCGGGCTGCTTCATGACGAGAACAGTTGGAGCGTGCGGGTCAATCTGCTCGAACAGTTGGAGACCATCTGGTCGCTCCCCGATGAAGGGATTTGGGAAGTTCGTGGCGGCCGGCAGCAATTTGTTCATTCGAAGGTGATGGCCTGGGTGGCGTTCGATCGGGCGATCCGTTCGGTTGAGGAGTTCGGCTACAACGGCCCGGCTGATCGGTGGCGCGTGATCCGCGATACGATCCACGCACAGGTGTGTACCGAGGGGTACGACGCCGCGCTGGGTAGTTTCGTGCAGGCCTATGGCTCAAAACTGCTCGATGCGAGCCTGCTGCTGCTGGCGGTGGTGGGGTTTCTGCCGCCAACCGATCATCGGATTATCGGCACCGTCGCCGCGATCGAGCGGGACCTGATGCAGGACGGCTTCGTCCGGCGTTATAACACGGCGGGCGGCAACGACGGGCTGAGCGGCACGGAAGGCGTGTTTCTGGCGTGTAGTTTCTGGCTGGTCGATAACTACACGATGATGGGCCGGCGGCACGATGCCGAAACGCTGTTTGAAAAACTGATTGCGTTACGCAACGATCTCGGGCTGTTCTCGGAAGAGTACGATACCATCAACCGCCGCATGATCGGCAATTTTCCGCAGGCGTTCACCCATGTCGCGCTGGTGAACTCAGCGTTGCGGTTATCCGCCGGGCAATAACGCGAAGTTATTTCATCAGCGCGGCAACGGTCGGCGCGAGGGCGGCGGCGATCCGCTGCATCCCGGTGGCATCGGGGTGCAGCGGCGGCTGCGGCGGTTGTAGTCGCGGGTCGACGTAGAGCGACGCTTCGGGTTTGCCGTCATGCTCGAGCACGGCGCCGACGTTGCGGAACGTGACCAATGTGTTGTGCTGGTAGATCTGTGCGAGGTCGCGATTGATCTTGACCGTCTCTGCGGAAATCCAGGCCGAGCGGATCGAGGGCAGCACGCCGAGCAGCAGGATTTTGGCGTGCGGCACGTGGCGGTGCAGGTCGGTCACCACCGCCTCGATGCCCGGCACGGTCAGGTGCGCGCCCCAATGCGTGGCACCCAGATTATTGGCACCGATCAGCACGATCACCAGTTTCGGGTGCAGGCCGTTGAATTCGCCATGGTCGATCCGCCAGATCACGCTCGATGTGGTATCGCCGATCAGGCCGAAATCGAGCGGATGATAGCGCCCGTAGTAGCGCTGCCAGATCGGCTTGATCTGTTCGAACGGTGCGGCGCCGGTCCGCTGCCAGTAATAGGTGATCGAATCGCCAAGCCAGACGAGTTGGGCGTTGCGATCGGTCCGGGCCTGCGCCAGCGTGGCATCGAACCCGGCGCGCCACCAGGGCAGATCCATCCGCCCGATCGGCGCCGCCGCCAGATTGACACGCGCGGCGGCAATGCCGGGGGCGGCGAGCAAGGCAAAGACCAGCAGCAGACGATTGAGCATCAGGACCTCGATGGATCATGCGCGGCAAACACGCGCGGGTAGAAGAACAGGTAGGCGCCCTGGAACAAGCCGGCGAGCAGAAATGGCGCGGCGAGGGCACCGGTTTCGAATAGCACTCCGGCCAGGGCGGGGGCGATGCCGCGGGGCACGAGCACCGAAATCGTGTTCACGCTGGCGGCGAGGCCGCGCCGGTCGCCGCGCACCAGCCCGAGCGCCACCGCCTGGCGCGCACCGGCGGTGCCGCGGTTGAAGGCGGAGCGGACCGCGTAGATAAACGTTGCCACCGCGAAACTTGGTGCGAAGGGCAGCGCGAACAGGCTGACCAGGCCGATGCCGCGCATCAGCACCACGGTGCGTACCGTGCCCAGCCGCCGCGTCAGATGGCCGGAGGTGAGCGAGGCCACTCCGGCGGCGATGAAGCCGATTGCCAGCGCCGGCCCGATCGATGATGCGGAGGCGTGGAATTTCGCGGCGAACCACCAGGACATGAACGGCCCGCTGAGGCCGATGCCGGTGCCGTTCAGCACGTTCAGCCCGGCGAGCCGCCAGAGTAGGCCGTTCTCGACTTTGCTGGCTGCGGCTTCATTGTTTCGTACCACCTCCACGCTGCGGGCGCGATCCGGCGTGATGATCAGCAGCGTCGCGGCAACCAGCGATACCGCGAGCGGCAGGATGAACAGCGGTTGCCGCGCGCCGATCACGCCGGCCAGAACCGCGCCGATCGCCATACCGAAGAAGCCGATGGCGATGTTGAGCGATAGCACGGCACCGAAATCGCGCTTGTCGATGTAGCCGGACAGCCAGGATTGCTCGGCGGGCGCGAACGGCCCGGCGGCGCCGTTCGCACCGCGGCCGAAGCCGCCGATGATCGCGGCACAGGCGAGTGCGAGCGGCGCCTGGCTCAACAGCCCCAGCAGGGAGGCGATGATCGAGATGGCTTCGAAAATCAACACGAATCGCTTGCGGCCGAACCGGTCGCTGGCGGGCCCGATCGTTGCGGTGAGCAACACGGCGAACAGGATTGCCAAGGCGAACACCACGCCCAGAAACGTCGCACTCCAGCCGAGCTTGGTGACATAAAGTGCGAAATCGACAACCAGCGCGCCCTGGGCAATGCTGCGGGCAAGCCGCGCGCCCATCAGCTTTTTCGCCTCCGGGCGGATCGGCGGCATCAGATGCCGGCGGTGAGCAGCACCAGGCTCAGCACGCCGAACACCGCGCAATAGGCGGCAAACGGGCCGAGCGCCCAGCGATCGTGATCGCGGAAATAGCGCATCAGGAACGCGGTCGAACCGAATGCGACCAGCCCGGCCACCACCGCCGCGAGCACGGCCAGCCCGAACATGCCGTGGCTTGCGCTGTGGTGGTGCAGCAGTTTCGGTACTTCCACCACGGTGGCGCCGGCAATCACCGGTGTCGCCATCAGGAAGGCGAAGCGTGCTGCCGCCTCATGGTCGATGCCGCGGGTCAGGCCGCCGACGATCGCGGCCCCGGAGCGCGACAGACCCGGCAGGAACGCGAGGCACTGAAACAGACCGATCACGAAGGCATCGACCAGCGTGAGTTGCGCGATGCCCATACCGCGCGCGGCCTTGCGCCGGCGTAATTGTTCACCGGCGAGCAGGAGGCCGCCATTGACGATCAGGAAGACCGCGGCAATCAGCGGGCTCGCGAACAGATGCTGGATCGGTTTTTTCAGAATGAACCCGATCACCACGGCTGGAATCGTCGCGACCACTAGGCGCAGCAGCAGGCCGCGCTGCTCGTTTACGCCGGTGCCCCGGCCGAGCAGGCCCATCAGCATGTCCCACCAGTCGCGCCAGAAATAGGCGAGCAGGGCGGTTGCGGTGCCGACATGCAGCATGACGACGAACGGCAGGAAGGAGGGCGCGTGCTGGTCGATGTGCCAGTGCAGCAGGGCAGGGACGATCACCGCGTGACCGAGGCTCGAGACCGGAAACAGTTCGGTCGCTCCCTGCATTATGGCGAACAGAACGGCGATCAACGGCGTCATGCAAACTCCTCAGGCGTGATTGTCGCTACGCCGCCTCTCTCTGGCCAAGCATGGCGGAAAAGGCAATCGGCATGAACGGCGGCGCGGCGCTTTGATCAGCGCCGCGCGCCTGACGTTCAATCATCCGCGTAAGGGTTCTTGGTGCCGCGCAACGACAGCCGCAGCGGCGTGCCTTCCAGATGAAACTGCTCGCGCAACGAATTCATCAGGTACCGTTGATAGGTCTCCGGCGTCATTTCGCAGCGCGTGCCGAACATCGCGAAACTCGGCGGCCGCGCCTTCACCTGGGTGATATAGCGCAGTTTCAACCGCCGGCCTTCGACCAGGGGCGGTGGAAACCGCTCCAGCGCGCCCTCGAACCAGCGGTTCAGCGCGCCGGTCGAGACGCGCTTGTTCCAGATCACATCGGCCTCGCGCACCGCAGGCAGCAATTTACTCATGCCCTCGCCGGTCTCGGCCGATAGCGGGACCGTGACGATCCCCTTCAACTGCGACAGCGAGGATTCCAGCCGATCCTTGATTGCGCGGCGCGTCTTGTCGCGATCCTCGACCAGATCCCATTTCGTCAACGCAATCACACAAGCCCGCCCCTCGCGCTCGACCAGCCGGGCGATCTGCAAATCCTGATCGTGGATGCCCTCATGCGCATCGATCGCCAGCACCACCGTATCGGCGAATTTCAGGGCTTCGAGCGTCGAGGAGGTCGATAGTTTCTCGAGCCCCGCCTCGACCCGCGCGCGCTTGCGCAGCCCGGCGGTGTCGAACAGGCGGTAGCGCGTGCCGGTGCCATCGGTCAGTTCGGCGGCGATCGCATCGCGCGTCAGCCCCGGTTCCGGCCCGGTGATCGAGCGTTCCTCGCCCAGCAGCCGGTTGAGCAGGGTCGATTTGCCGGCGTTCGGCCGCCCGACCAGCGCCAGATGCAGCGGCCGCTCGCCTTCGGGCTCACCATCGCCGATCGTCGCGGGCAGGGCATCCAGGATCTGGTCGATCAGGTCGGAAACGCCCTCGTTATGTTCGGCCGAAATCGCCACCGGCTCGCCGAGCCCGAGCGCATAGGCCTCGAGCGCCGCCGAGCCACCGCCGCGCCCCTCGGATTTATTGGCGACCACGATCACCGGCTTACCAGCGCGCCGCAGCCAGGCCGCGAAATGCCGATCTTCCGGCAGCAGGCCGGCGCGCGAATCGATCACGAACAGCACCAGATCCGCCTGTTCGACGGCGGTGCCGGTGGAAGCGCGCATCCGCCCCGGCAGGCTGTCCGGCGGTGCCTCTTCCAGCCCGGCGGTGTCGATCAGCTGAACCTTGCGGCCGTATAGCTCGCCCCACGCCTCCTTGCGGTCGCGCGTCACCCCCGGCTCATCGGCGACCAGCGCGATGCGCTTGCCGGCGAGGCGGTTGAACAGGGTCGATTTGCCGACATTCGGCCGCCCGCAGATCGCAACCCGCGGCGCCCGGTTTTCGGGGAGGGGCGCCTCGATGTCGCTCATCGGTACGCGGTCAGCACCGCATCGCGGGTCATGGCCAGCAAGGTGCCGCCCACCGCGATCGGCGGTTCATCGGCGACGCCGTGCAGTTCGATGCTGTCTTCGGGTCTGGCGAGCAGCACGCCGGTCCGCGCATCCACCACGATCATTCGCTGGTCCGACCCGGTCAGGATCAGGCCGTTGCCGGCCACCACCGGCCCATGCCAGCGCAGCGGGCCGTAGGATTTCTTGGGGTTCTTGAAGGCGGGCAGGTCGGTCACCCACGACACGTAGCCCTCCGCCATATGAATCGCGGCGAGGCGCTGGTCATCGGTCAGCAGGAACAGCCATTCGCCGGCAATCGCCGGTGTCTCGGCGCCACCCGCGCCTTTGCCCCAGATCCGCCGGCCGGACCGCAGGTCGAACGCGACCGTGGTGCCGGCGACCCCGGTCACCACGACCAGATTATTGCCGATCACCGGATTGGCGACGATGCTCGAGACATTGAGCGGATTGGCGGTGTCGTATCCGGCCGCCAGGCTCTGCTCCCACACCGCCGAACCGGTCGCGGCATTGATTCCGGCCACCAGGCCGGTGCCGAACCCGGCCACCACCACGCCCTGGTCGTAGGCCGGCGCGCCGGCGCCGAACATCGAGTTCGACGACGAGCCGGTCGGAAACCGCCACACCAGATTGCCGGTTTTCGCATCGAGCGCGACCAGCGTGTTGTCGATCAGCACGACATAGATGTTGCCGCCGCCGACCGTGGGGGCCGAGCGCGCGGGCTGACCGAGCTTGCGGGTCCAGCGCGTTGCCCCGGTTGCCGGATCGAGCATGCGCAACTCGGCAAAGCCGGTCGCGACATAGAGCGCGCCTTCAGCGTAGGCGAGGCCGCCGCCGAAGGCGAAGCTGCTATCGTGTTTCGGGCGCATCTTCTGGCGCCAGACATGCTGTCCGTTGGCGAACATTACGGCATCGACGAAGCCGTTGGCATCGATCGTGAAGACTTTGCCGGCCGCGACGACCGGCTGCACATGCAGGGAACGCCGATAGCTCGCCCCGGCGCCGATGCTGGTGCGCCATGCCTCGGTCAGCCGTTCGGGCAGCGCGGCGACGCCGGTGTTGTGCTTGGCATTGCCGCCGGCCTGCGGCCAGTCGGCGCGTGGCGTCGGCGCCGGCAGCCCGACCGGCGGGGCGTTGTCGTCGACCGAGAGCGGCTCGTGCGGCGGCAGCACCGGAATTTTGATGCCCGGCACCGGCTTTTTGTCCGAACCCTCGAACAGGCTGCAGCCCGAAAGCAGGGCGGCCGACATCAGCAGCGCGCCGCGCCGCCCGATGTTGGAAATGGCGCGTGGTGTTGTCATGGTATGTTCGGTCATCCGTTCAGTTTCGCCATCAGCCCTTCGGCCAGATTCCGCACATTGGCCGGTGCCGCCGGATCGGCGGTGACCTCGCCCAGCAGCGTGGTCGCGGCGCTGGTCTTGCCGTCCTGCATGTCGAGCACCGCGGCACTCACCTGCGCCATGTCGTGCCAGGGGTTGGACCCCGCCATCAGGGGCTGCAACCGCGCCATCACCGTCGCGTTCGGCACCGTGCCCATCGCGTGCTGCGCCCAGAGCAGGTTGGCGAGGCCGCGCAAGGTTGCATCGGCGCCGCTATCCGCCGCGCCCAATTGGCTCCAGAGCGCTTCGGCATCCTTGGTATCGCCCGCGCCCTGATACAGTGCGGCGGCGCGGAAGCGCGCGAGTGCTGCGTAGCCGGCGGGGGCTTTCGCGGCGAACGCGACCAGCGATTTGGCATCCGCCAGATCGCTCGCCTTGGTAGCGCCGGCGCCGGCCGCGGCGATCCGGTCGGTCAACGCGAGGTAGGCGGTTGCCGCGCGGGTATTCTCGCGCTGGTGATACCATTGCAGCGTCTTCCACCCGCCGATGCCGATCAGCACCAGCCCGGCCGCTGCGATGAACACACCGGCATAGCGGACCATGAACTTGCGGGTGCGCTCGGCACGCAGATCATCGGCAACTTCGTCGAAAATATCGGGCACGCAGGGTCTCGCTTCAGGAATGCGCGCGCTGCCGGCAGGGCGGCGGCGCGCCGATTTCGGGGTTGACGCGGCCGGACCATAGCGGCGCGCGCGTTTCAGGGCAACGTAACCGGATTTTCACTATTTCATGGCATTGAGTGATCATGCGCTTCATCATCGCCCTGCTGTGCCTGATCCCGCTCGCCGGCTGCGGCCTCGGCGCTGGTGGCGGCCTCGGTGTCGCCGCCGGTGCCAATGTGCTGGCCATCACCACGATTCACCGCACCATTCCGGATGCGGTGATCTCGCTGGTCACCGGCAAGGATTGCTCGATGGTCCGGCTCGACCAGAACAAATCCTACTGCCGCCACCCGCATCCGCTGCCGCCGCCGGTTCCCTATTGCACGCAGACGCTCGGTAACGCGACGTGCTGGGCCGATCCCTCGCAATTGCCGGACCACGCGCCGCAGGTTGCCGCCGGACCCGATCAGCTCAGCCCGCTGCAACTCGCGAACCGCGACCGCAGCTGGCCCTGACCCTCAGGCCGGCCACAGCCAGGCCGCGCCGCGCACGCCCGACGAATCGCCATGCTTGTTGCGGCGGATCGGCGTGTCGAACGTGTCGCTGATCACGAAGGGTTTCATCAGGCCCGGCACGTCGCGGTACAGATGATCGAGGTTGGAAAGCCCGCCGCCCAGCACGATTACATCGGGGTCGAGGATGTTCACGATCATCGCGAGGCCGCGTGCCAGCCGCTCGGCATGGATCGCCAGCGCCCGGATCGCCCGCTCATCGCCGGCCGCCGCCCGCGCCGGCAGCCCGCCGGCATCGCGCGCGCCGATGCCATCGGCCTCCGCCGCCAGCGCCGGACCCGCGAGATAGGTTTCAAGACAGCCGACCTTGCCGCACCAGCAGCGCCGCATCGGCACCTCTTCACTGCGTGGCCAGGGCAGGGGGGTGTGGCCCCATTCGCCGGCGATCCGATGCCGCCCTTCGAGCACGGCACCACCGACCACGATGCCGCCGCCGCAGCCGGTGCCGATGATCACGCCGAACACGCAATGCGCGCCGGCGCCCGCGCCATCGGATGCTTCGCTCATCGCAAAGCAGTTCGCATCGTTGGAGACACGCACCGGCCTTCCCAGCCGTGCCTCGAGGTCCTTGTCGAACGGATTGCCGTTCAGCCGCTCGGAATTGGCGTTCTTCACAAAACCGGTGGCCGGGCTGATGGTGCCGGGGATGCCGATGCCGATGCCGTTGGCCCGCCCGAGCGCGCGCTCGGTGCCCGCCACCAGCTCCGCGATCGCCTCGATCGTCGCCCGGTAATCCGGCGGCGTCGGCACCCGCACCCGGTGTTCAAGGTCGCCGCTGTCCATCAGCGCCGCGATTTCGATCTTGGTGCCGCCGAGATCGATGCCGATACGATACGTCATGGTCCGTCCTGTGGGTTTTTATTATCGCCTCTATCTCCCGTATGACGCTCTTGCTCAAGAGGGGCCGACACGCCACCATACAGGCCATGGCGGATGCGATGGTGGACGCGCGATTCCTGAAATGCCCGATGCCGGTGCTGCGCGCCGCGCGCGCACTGCGCGGTCTCGCGCCCGGCGAGCGGCTGCGCGTGCTGGCGACCGACCCCGGCGCGGTGGTCGATTTCCGCGATTTCTGCCGCGATACCGGCCACGCCCTGGTCTCGTGGAGCGAGTTGAAAGGTGTGCTGAGCTTCACCATCAAATGCGCCGCCCCGCCATCGCCCGCAAAGGTCTGACCCTGACATGCCCGTCGCCCTGATCACCCATCCGGATTGCTTCGACCACGACACCGGGCCGCACCATCCCGAGCGGCCGGCAAGGTTGCGGGCGGTGCTCGCCGCCCTCGAACAGCCGGAGTTCCAACCCCTGCTGCGCGAAGCCGCGCCGGAAGCGCCGGAAGCGGCGATTCGCGGCGTGCATCAGGACGCCTATGTCGATGCGATGTTCGCCCTCGCCCCGGCCAGCGACGAAAAAATCCACCTTGATGCCGATACGATCGCGAGCGAAGGTACCCTGCGCGCCGCCCTGCGGGCCGCGGGCGGCGCGATGCGCGGGGTCGATGCGGTGCAGGAAGGCTGGGCGCGCTGCGCCTTCGTGGCCACCCGCCCGCCCGGCCATCACGCCGAACCGGACCGCGCGATGGGCTTCTGCCTGTTTGGCAATGCCGCGATCGCCGCCAATCACGCCCGCGCCCACGGGTTGCGCCGCATCGCGGTGGTCGATTTCGATGTTCACCACGGCAACGGCACCCAGGCGATGTTCGAAAACGACCCCGACCTGTTCTATGCCTCGTCGCACCAGTTTCCCTGCTATCCCGGCACCGGCGGGCCGAGCGAGACCGGGATCGCGAGTAATATCGTCAATGCCATCCTGCCCCCCGAATCGGGTTCGGCCGAGTTCCGCGCCGCGTGGCGCGACATATTGATCCCGGCACTCGACCGGTTTGCCCCGGAACTGCTGATCATCTCGGCCGGGTTCGATGCTCATCGCGCCGATCCGCTGGCGCAGCTCAATGTCGAGACCGAGGATTTCGCCTGGCTGACCACCGCGCTGATGGAGGTCGCGGACCGCCATTGCGGCGGCCGCATCGTCTCGCTGCTCGAAGGCGGCTACGATCTGGCTGCGCTCGCCGCCGGCACCGCCGCGCATGTCCGTGCCTTGATGCGCATCTGATCCGCCGCTATCGGTGGCCAAAACCGAGGAGTTTTCACCATGGCGGTTACCAAACCAGGGGCGGCGGCGGATGCGGTCGCTGACATCGGCGCGCTGAGTTTCGAGGACGCGTTGGCCGAGCTCGAGCGCATCGTGCGCGGCCTCGAATCGGGGTCGCAGAAACTCGAGGACGCCATCGCCGCCTACGAGCGCGGCGCCGCGCTGAAACGCCACTGCGACGCGCGCCTCGCCGAGGCGGAAAGCCGGGTGCAGGCGATCGTCGCGAAAGCCGATGGATCGCTCGGATTGAAGGATGCCTCATCATGAGTGAAGTCATGCAGACCGTCGCACTGCGCGACGGGTTGAACGGCGCGGCCGCCCTGATCGAAACCGAGCTCGATGCCTTGCTGCCGGTGCCGGAGGGCGAGGAGCACCGCCTGGTCGAAGCCATGCGCTACGCCGTGATGGGCGGCGGCAAGCGGATGCGCGGCTTCCTTGCGATCGAAACCGCGCGCATGTTCTCGGTCAACATCACCTGTGCCGCGCGCGTCGCCGCCTCGGTCGAGATGTTGCACGCCTATTCGCTGATCCATGACGATCTGCCCGCGATGGATGATGACGATCTGCGGCGCGGCAAACCCTCCTGCCACAAGGCGTTCGACGAGGCCACCGCCATTCTGGCCGGCGATGCGCTGCAGACCCGCGCCTTCGAGGTTCTGGCCGAGCCCGACACCCATTCCGATGCCGAGGTGCGCTGCGAACTGGTGCTCGCACTCGGTGCGGCCTCGGGTTCGCGCGGCATGGTCGGCGGCCAGATGATCGATATCGTCTCCGAGGGCAAGGACCTCGCGCCACCCCTGATCACCAGGTTGCAGGCGCTGAAGACCGGCCGGCTGATCCAGTACAGCGCCGAGGCCGGCGCCATTCTCGGCCGCGCCTCCGGCCCGCAGCGCCATTTCATCGCCGCTTATGGGCGTGATCTGGGGGCCGCCTTCCAGATCGCCGATGACATCCTTGATGCCGAAGGGTCGGATGCCACCCTCGGCAAGACCGCCGGCAAGGACGCTGCCCAGGGCAAGGCGACCATGGTGTCGGTGATGGGTATCGAACGCGCGCGGATGCAGGCGGAGCATCTGGCCAAGCAGGCGGCGACCTATCTGGACAGCTTCGGCGAAAAGGCTGCGCTGCTGCGGGCACTCGCGGCCTATACGGTCACGCGCCGGAACTGAGTATCGCTGCGATGCGCCTTGTATCGGTCACGCGCATCCTGAACGAGGACGACATCGTCGAGGCGTTCGTGCGGCATAATCACGCCAGCCTCGATCACATGGTGTTTCTCGACAACGGCAGCACCGATGCGACGCTCGACATCCTGCGCCAGTTGCAGGCGGAGGGGCTGCGCCTGTCGGTGTTTCAGACGATTGCCGCGGGGTTCGACGAGGTTGCGGTGAACACATGGCTCTACCGCATGGCCGACCAGATGCATCGCGCCGACTTTGTGGTGTTTCTCGATGCCGATGAGTTCATCACCACGACCGATGCGCCATTGGCCGATTTGCTGGCCGCGCGGCCGGTGCAGGACCGTGCGGTGGCGGTGCCGCTGATGCATTATTTTGACACAGTGGAAGACGATGCGGCCGAACTGATCGTGCCGGTGCGCCTGCGCTGGCGGGTGCGCGTGCCGACCGGTGTCACCAAAATGATCGTCCGCGGCGGGCTCGGCACCCGGATCACGATCGATGCCGGCAATCACGGCGGCACGCTCGATGGCCGGCCGGTGCCGACGCCGCGCGCGCATAACGTCGCCCTCGCGCACTACCCGCGCCGCTCCGGCTGGCACGACATGCAGAAATCGGCGATCGGCTGGCTCAAGGTGCTCGCCGCCGGTCAGGCAACCGTCGATCAGGGCAGGTCCGCGCACTACCGCGCCCCGTTCGAACGGATGCGCGATGCGCCGGGCACGCTGCTGGTCAACACCGGCTATCTGGCACCGCCGGTCGATCACGAGGGCGCCATCCTGGCGCCGATCACCTATCGCGGCGGCCCCTTGCGCTATACCAAGGCGAACGATCCGGCGCGCAAGGCCTTCATGCTTGCCCTGCACTACGCCGAGCAGCTCGCCCGCCAGCACGGCGCCTTGCAGGATCGCTCGCCGGAAGCCAGGCAGATCGTCACCGCCTGGAACGCCGAGCGACGATTTCTATTTTGAACACGCCATACGGAGGTCCCGATGAGCGCCGATATTCAACAGGACGATAACGACCCGATCGTGCTGCGCGCGCGCGCTGTGCTCGAAGCCGTTTCCGATCCCGAACTGCCGATGCTCAGCATCGTCGATCTCGGCATCTTGCGCGACATCCTGCCCTATCGCGGCGGGGTCGAGGTGCTGATGCTGCCGACCTATCCGGGCTGTCCCGCGCTCGATATGATCGCGCTTGAAATCAATGGCGCCCTGACGTCGGCCGGGATTTTTCCGGTCAAGGTCACCATGGTGACCAGCCCGGACTGGAGCACCGACATGATGTCGCCCGATGCGCTGCGCAAACTGAGTGCTTCCGGCATCGCGCCGCCCGAACGCAACAAGCCGGTGGTCTGCCCGAAATGCCTCTCGCCCGCGGTCGAGGAGGTCAACCCGTTCGGCTCGACCGCCTGCCGCGCGATCTGGCGCTGCACCGCGTGCGACACCGGGTTCGATCGGTTCAAGTGCCATTGAGGTGCTTGGAGAAAAGGGAAGGCTTCTTTTTTGTAAAAAAGAAGCAAAAAACTTTCTGACTCTGGGGCACGGGCGTTTGAAACGGCACGGGCCCAAATTAACAAAGTTTTTTTTGCTTCTTTTTTGTTCACAAAAAAGAAGACCTTCGCTTGCCTTTGCGTCCCGGACCGCTGGTCAGCAAGCTTGTCCCATCGATCCCGCCCCCCTACACTCGCGCCATCCGGCAACGATCGAGCCAAGGCCGGGCGGGGACGAAACGAACACATGATCAGGCTTTTCAGGGGTGATGAGCACCGGTCGGGCTGGCTGATACCGGGTGTTGCGGTTCTGCTGGCGGCGTCCGCAGCGCGGGCGCAAACCGTGCCGCAAGCGCCGATCATCGTGCTGCCGGCCGCACCGAAATCGAGCATCCACATCCGGAAAATCGTGGTCGATGCCTCGCCTCTGGCCGACACCGGCATCAACATCGCCAAATTTCCCGCCCTGGTGCAGGTGCTCGATGCGAAGGACATCAGCGCCGGCGGCACGGCGGATGCGGCGCAGGCGCTCAACCGCCAGGCCGCCGGCGTCAATCTGGTGAACAGTCAGGCCAACCCCTACCAGCCCAACATTCTCTATCACGGCTTCGAACTCTCCCCGATTCAGGGCACGCCGGCCGGGCTGAGCGTCTATGTCGATGGCGCGCGCTTCAACCTGCCGTTCGGCGATCTCGCGATCATGAGCGCGTTGCCTGACAGCGCGATCCATACGCTCAGCGTCGAGGACGGTAATCCGCTGTTCGGGCTGAACGCGCTGGGTGGTGCGGTCAATATCGCGATGAAGACGGGCTTCGATTATCACGGCGGCGAGATCGAGTTGTCCGGCGGCTCGTTCGGCAAGATCGACGCCAATCTGCAATACGGTGTCCAGCACGGCAATGTTGCCGCCTATGTCGATCTGCAGGAACGCCACGAGGCGGGGTGGCGCGACCTGCAATCCTCCGATCTGCAGAATTTCTATGGTGATCTGGGCTGGCGCGGTCCGCACGCGACGCTGCATGTCAATGCCACCATCGCCAATTCTGTGCTCAACGGCCCGGGGACGGTGCCGGTGCAGATTCTGAGCGTCGCGCCATCGGCCCAGTTCACCGGGCCGAACGTGATCGCCGATAAATACGCCAAGCTGAGCGCCACGCTGAACACCGCGCTCAGCAAGACCACTTCGGTGCAGGGCGTGCTCTATTACGATTACCTGCTGGAGCATCTGGTCAACGGCAACGGCCCGAGCGACCTGCCCTGCGGGCCGGGTCCGGATGCGGGATATCTTTGCCAGGGCGGGCCCGGCAATCCGGTTGCGACCATGCGCGGCGGTGCCCCGATCCCGAATTTCCTGCCCCAGCCCGGACCGGGCGGTTACTACCGGTACGGCCAACTCAACCTGAACTCGACCAATACGAACGGCTATGGCGGATCGATCCAGATTTCCAACACCACGCCGGTGTTCGGTCTGCATAACCATATCATCGCCGGTCTGAGCTACGATGGCGGCTTCACGAAATATGATGCCGCCGCCTATGATGGCGGCATCGTGAGCCTGCCGCGCGTGTTCTACACCCCGCCCGGCATTCCTGATCCGGGCTACAAGGTGGATCAGCCGGGCACCGTGCCGGTCGGCGTGGTGATCCGCAATGCCTATTACGGTGCCTATGTTTCGGACACGCTGAGCCTGACCGACACGTTTTCGATCACCGCCGGTGCGCGCTTCAACATTGCCAATATCGCGCTGCACGACCAGGACCCGATCGACCCGAACGCCCCCGGCGTTGGTCTGAGCGGGCGGCATTATTACGAACATCTGAACCCCGCCCTCGGCTTTGCCGACAACATCACGCCGTTGACGACGCTCTACGGCGGCTATTCCGAGGCGAATGCGGCGCCGACGCCGGCCGAATTGTCGTGCGCGAGTCCGCTCGATAGCTGTGCGCTGGCGAATTTCCTGTCGGGCGATCCCAACCTGCGCCAGATCGTGGCGCGCACATTCGCGCTCGGGCTGCGCGGTGCCACGATCGGGCCGGGCGGGTCGACCTTCAGCTATAATGCTGATTACTATCATACCGTCACAAACGATGACATCGAGTTCCTGCAATCGCCGTACAACCCGCTTGGCACCGGCTATTTCAGCAATATCGGCAACGTCAAGCGCGCCGGGTTCGACTTGCAACTGCGCCTCGATGCGACACGTTGGCACGCGTATTTCGGCTATTCGCGTGTCAATGCGACCTATCAGAACGGCTTCACCACACAATCCAACAACCCCGCCGCGGATGCCAACGGCAATATCACCATCCTGCCCGGCGATTACCTGCCGGGCATTCCACGCAATTTGTTCAAAGCGGGCGGCAGCTACGATGTCACGCCGAAATGGTCGATCGGGCTTTCCGGCGTCGCCCAAACGTCGTCGTTTCTGTACGGCGATGCCGCCAACCTGACGCCGCCGCTGCCCGGCTATGTCGTGCTGAACCTGACCACGCGCTACAAACTAACCCCGAAGCTCGAATTGTTCGGCGTGGTCGATAACATCACCGATACCACCTACTATAATTACGGCACGTTCTCGCCGGCCGGCGGTGTCTACGTGGCGCAGGATCCGGGCTTCAGCAATCCGCGCAGCTATAGTATTGCGGCGCCGATTGCGGGGATTGTGGGGGTTAAGGTTAAGTTTTAGGGAGCGCTTCTTTTTTGTAAAAAAGAAGCAAAAAAATTTCTATTCATTGGGACTACACCCGCGTCAACGCCATAGCCCAGATAAACGAGAGTTTTTTTGCTTCTTTTTTTGCAAAAAAAGAAGTGCTTCCTCCCCTTACGATCCCCCTTGTCCCACCGCGTCGCTAATTTATAGATCAAGCATGATTCTCCTCACCCTGCTCGATCTGGCCGGCGCCGTCGCCCTGCTGCTCTGGGGCATCAGAATGGTGCAGACCGGCGTGCAGCGCGCCTTCGGTGCCCGGCTGCGCGGCTTTCTCGATACCGCCCTGCGCAACCGGTTTTCCGGCTTCATCGCCGGACTCGGCGTGACCGCCGTGTTGCAGAGCAGTACCGCGACCGGGCTGATGGTAACGGGTTTCGCCGCGGACAGCCTGGTCGGCCTGCTGCCGGCGCTCGCGGTCATGCTGGGTGCGAATGTCGGAACCACGCTGATCGTGCAGGTGTTGTCGTTCAACGTCAGCGCCGTCGCACCCATCCTGATCCTGGCCGGCGTTGCCATGTTCCGCCGGATGACGCAGGGGCCGCGCGATTTCGGCCGCGTGCTGATCGGCCTCGGCCTCGTGCTGCTCGCCTTGCATCAATTCCTCAGCCTGCTCAGCCCTTATGAACATGTCGCCGGGCTACGCGTCGCGCTGCACGCGATCACCGCCTATCCTGTGCTCGATGTGCTGATCGCGGCGGCGCTGACCTGGGCGGCGCATTCCTCGGTCGCCATTGTGCTGCTGGTCATGTCGTTTGCGACCAGGGGGGCAATTCCGGTCGAAGCCGCCCTCGCGCTGGTGCTCGGCGCCAATCTCGGCACCGCGATCAATCCGCTGATCGAAGGGCCGGAGGGCGATGATCCGGCCAACCGCCGCCTGCCGCTCGGCAATGTGTTGAACCGCGCCCTCGGCGTTGCGATCGCTGTGCCGCTGTTGCCGTGGATCGCCCGTGAAATGAGCGCGATCGAGCCCGATCCGGCGCGCGCCGTGGCCGATTTCCACACGCTGTTCAACATCGGGCTCGCGCTGGTGTTTCTGCCCCTGCTGGCCCCTTATGCCGGCCTGCTGCGCCGCCTGCTGCCCTCGCGGATCAACGCCGCCGATCCTTCGCGGCCGCGCTACCTCGATGCCTCGGCGGTCGAAACACCCTTTGTGGCGCTCGGCAGCGCGGCGCGTGAATCGCTGCGGCTCGCCGATGTGCTGGAATCCATGCTCATCGCCCTGCGCCTGCTGATCGAAAAGGGCGACCGCAGGCAACTGGCCGAGACCAAGGCGCTCGACGACGTGCTCGACCGGCTGAACGGCGCGATCAAGACCTATGTCGTCGGCCTCGATCCGGCGGCGATGACCGAGGATGATCATCGTCGTGCGATGGAGATTTTGCGGTTCGCCACCAACATGGAGCACGCGGGCGATGTGGTCGATCGCAATCTGCTGGGGCTGGTTTCGAAAAAGATCAAGCGCGGCCTTGCCTTTTCACCGCAGGGCGAAGCCGAGCTGTTGGGCGCGATCGACCGGCTGCTCAGCAATGTCCGCACCGCGGCCTCGCTGTTCGTGATCGACGATGCGCGGTTGGCCCGCCGCCTCGCCGCCGAGAAACAGGAGTTCCGCGATATCGAGGCGAGCGCGACCGAGGCGCATTTCCAGCGCCTGCGCGCCGGCCGGCTCGACAGCACGGAGACCAGTTCGCTGCATCTCGACATGTTGCGCGACCTCAAGCGGGTCAACACCCATCTGGTCGCGGCCGCCGCCTATCCGGTACTGGAAAGCAAGGGCGAATTGCTGCCGAGCCGCATCCGCGATCGACCCGACCATGCGCCCTCCGGCGTGGGGCCTGATCTAGCGGCGGCGGGCGAGGGCGATGATCCGCCGCGCCTCGGCCCATAATTCATACGCATCGAACTCAGCCTCAGCGACCCAGGCGACGGCGCTGACATCGCCGCCCGGCCGTGCGTCGCCACCCTGGTAGTCAGCGGCGAAATCCAGGATGGTGTAGTGGTATTCGATGCGGCCCTCGGTGTTGCGATGGATCGAATCGACCGCGCCCGCGAGCCATAATGCCCCGACCGTGAGCCCGGTTTCCTCGACCAATTCCCGCCGCGCCGCGGCCTCGGCGGTTTCGCCCAATTCCTGCCCGCCGCCTGGCAGGCTCCACGCGCCCTGTGCCGGTGGCTGGCCGCGCCGCACCAGCAGAACAGCCTCGCCGCGCAGCACGACGATGCCGATGCCCACCCGCGGCGCATCGGGGTAGCGCCGGCTCATCCGGCCACCAGCGCGCGGATCGCGCGCGCCTGGTCGAACAGATGCAGCAGCGTGCGCACCGCGAGTCCGCGCGGCGAGGCGAGGGTGGGGTCGGCATCGATCAGCATGGTCGCGTCCTTGTGTGCCATCGGGATCAGATCGCCGTCGCGCTCGGCATCCGCCAGCACATACCCCGGCAGGCCGGATTGCTTCGCGCCCAGCACATCACCGCCGCCGCGCAGTGAAAAATCCTCATCGGCGATGCGAAACCCATCCTCGGTCTCGCGCAGAATGGCGAGGCGCTTGCGCGCTGGCTTGGTCAGCTTGTCGTGCAGCAGCAAGCAGAAGCTCGCTGCCCGGCCACGCCCGACCCGGCCGCGCAGCTGGTGCAGCTGCGCGAGGCCGAACCGCTCGGCGTGCTCGATCACCATGACATTGGCATCCGGCACATCGACGCCGACTTCGATCACCGTGGTCGAGACCAGGATATCGACGGCGCCGCGCGCAAACCCATCGAGTGCCGCGGCCCGCACCTCGATCGTCTGGCGCCCGTGCGCCAGCGCCACCCGGTTGCCGAACCGCTCGGCAAGCGCTGCATGGCGCAGCTCGGCGGCGGCGATATCGAGCATCTCGCTCTCCGACACCAGCGGGCACACCCAATAGACGCGCCCGCCCTGGCCGATCATCCGCTCGATGGCCTCGATCACATCAGGCATCTTGTCGATCGGGTGGAGCGAGGTGCGGATCGGCGTGCGCCCGGCGGGTTTTTCGGTGATCCGGCTGATCGTCATCTCGCCCCAATGCGACAGCAGCAGGGTGCGCGGGATCGGCGTCGCGGTCATCACCAGCATGTCGGTCGCAACACCTTTGGCACCCAGCGCGAACCGCTGATCGACGCCGAAGCGGTGCTGCTCGTCGATCACCGCGAGGCCCAGATCATGGAACTGCACCGATTTCTGAAAGATCGCGTGCGTGCCGATCACGATCGGGATCGCACCATCGGCGATGCCGGCCAGCGTCCGCCGCCGTTCGGCCGCTTTCAGCGACCCGGTCAGCAGCGCCACCGGCACCGGGCAGAGCCGCGACAGCGTGGCGAAATGCTGGCGCGCGAGCAACTCGGTGGGCGCGAGCAACGCGACCTGCGCGCCGGCGCCGACCACGCGCAGCATCGCCAGCATTGCCACCAGCGTCTTGCCTGAGCCGACATCGCCTTGCAGCAGCCGCAGCATCCGGTGCGGTGCCGCCAGATCGGCGTCGATCTCGGCGAGCACCGATAATTGGGCTTCGGTCGGCCGATGGCCGAAGCGGGTGAGGGCGGTGCGCCGCAATTCCGCCCCACCCTGAAACGACCGGCCCGGCCGCTTGCGCCGGCGGCGGCGGATCAGCGCGAAGGCGATCTGGCGGGCCAGAAATTCATCATACGCGAGGCGGCGGGCCGGCTTGTCATCGGGGATGTCCGTGGGTGCCTGCAACGCGCGCAAAGCGGCGTTGAAGCCTGGCCAGCCCCGCGCGCGCATAATTTGGTCCTGCTGCCATTCGGCGAGGTCCGGCAACCGGGCCAGGGCCGCGTTCATCGCGCGCGCCACCACCTTCGGCACCAATCCTGCGGTCAGCCCCCAGACCGGCTCGACCAGCGGCAACCCGGCCTCGGCTTCCGCCGGCACCACGTAATCGGGATGCGGCAGCGAGACCCGGTCGTTGAACCGCTCGACCTTGCCCGAAACCGTCAGTCGCGCGCCGATCGGAAACTGCGCCAGCCGCCCGGCATGGAACAGCACGATCTCGCCGAAGCCGCTGGCATCGCGGATCACCACCCGCTGGGGCGATTTCGCGCGCTCGCCCTTGTCGTGGCGCATCACCTCGACCGTGAACGTGCCGATCGCGCCGGGTATGGCGTTGCTCAGCAGGTAGCGCGACCGCCGGTCGATGAAATGCTCCGGCAGGTGAAATAACAGATCGCGGATGGTGGCCCCGCCCACCGCGCGCGCAAGCAGCACCGACAGGCGCGGCCCCAATCCGGGCAGGCTGGTCAGTGGCGCGCGAAAAAATGCAAGCGAATCGGCAGGATCGGTCGTCACGGGCTGACAGTGGCGCGGCCGTCCTCTATATCGCAAGCCATCATGCACACCGATCCCACCGACGCGTTGCTGCAACGCCGCCGCCGCCTGCTCTATCGGGCCACGCACCGCGGCACCTACGAGAACGACCTGATGATCGGCGGTTATGCCCATAAACACATCGCCACGATGGACGAGGTTTCGCTCGATGAATTCGAGGCGGTGATGGAACATCCGGACGCCGAGCTGGCCGACTGGCTGACCGGCCGCTTGCCGATTCCCGACGAGGTGGATAGCCCGATGCTCCGCAGCATCCGCGATCAGGCGGCCGAGGTTGCGCAGGCCAAGCAGGGACGATGAGCCTGCTGAATGTCTACGGCGCGCCCGAAGGGTTCGATGCCGCACTGATTGCCCGCCGCGCCGAGGAAACCGGCACGATCCTGCACATCGCGCGCGACGATGCCCGCCTCGCGCGGCTCGCCGATGCGCTGACCTTCTTTGCGCCCAAGGCCGAGATCATCAAATTCCCCGCCTGGGATTGCCTGCCTTATGACCGCGTCTCACCCAATCCCGCGATCATGGCCGAGCGTGTCGCGGCGCTGGCCCGGCTGCTCGATGCGCCCCATGCGCAATCAGGCGGGCAGCGCATCGTGCTGACCACGGTGAACGCGGCGGTGCAGCGCACCCCGCCGCGCGCCCAGTTCAAGGGTGCCAGCCTCGCGATCGCGCCCGGCGGTAGCATCGCCCCCGAAGACCTCGCCCGCTTCCTCGAACAGCACGGCTATCACCGGGTTGGCACCGTGATGGAGCCCGGCGATTTCGCGATCCGCGGCGGTATTTTCGACGTCTGGCCCTCCGGCGAGGCCGCACCGACGCGGATGGATCTGTTCGGCGATGTGGTGGAAACCCTGCGCCGGTTCGATCCCGGCACCCAGCGCAGCGGCGAGACGGTGGCGGCTCTGGTGTTCCGCCCGGCCTCGGAACTGCCGTTCGACACCGCCTCGGTCAGCCGGTTCCGCACCGCGTTCCGCGACCTGTTCGGCGCCGATGCGGTGAAGGACCCGACCTACGAGGCGATTTCCGATGGCCGCCGCCAGCCCGGCATGGAGCATTTCGCGCCGCTGTTCGCCGGTGCGATGGAAACCATTTTCGACTATGTACCGAACGCCGCCGTCACCCTCGATCATCAGGCCGAGGGCGCCGCCGCCGCACGGTTCGAAATGATCACCGATCATTATCAGGCCCGCCTGGCACCCGCCCGGCCTGGTGATCTGCCCTACCGCCCGATCAAGCCGGAACTGCTGTATTTCGATGCGGCAGGCTTCGAGCAGACCCTCGCCAAGCGCCAGGCGACCAGCTTCTCGCCGTTCGGCCGGCCTGATGGCGCGGCGGGCGTGGAAGCCGGAGGCCGGCCGGGTGCGATTCTGGCGACCGGCCAGTCCGGCGTCTCGGTCTATGACGAATTCAAGATGCTCGCATCGCGCTGGCGCGAAGCCGGCCGCAAAGTGGTGCTTGCCGCCTGGAGTGCCGGTTCGCGCGACCGGCTCGCCGCCCTGCTGCGCGACCACGGCATGCGCTCGATCCCGATCGACAACGCGGCCGAAGCCCGCATCGCCCAGGGCGACGCCGTGCTGCTCGCGGTGCTGGGGCTCGAACGCGGCTATGTCGCCGATGATCTCGCGATCGTGGCGGAACAGGACCTGCTTGGCGCGCGCATCGCCCGCCCGCCGCGCCGCCGCCAGCGCGCTGACCAGTTCATCGCCGATGCGACCGAAATTGCCGAGGGCGATCTGGTGGTCCACCAGGAGCATGGCATCGGCCGCTACGACGGGCTGGTTACCCTCAGCGTCGATGGCGCGCCGCACGACTGCCTGCGCCTGCTGTATGATGGCGACCACAAGCTGTTCCTGCCGGTCGAGAACATCGATCTGCTGTCGCGTTTCGGCACTGAAACCGGCGGCGTCGGGCTCGATCGGCTGGGTGGCGCCTCCTGGCAGGCGCGCAAGGCGAAGGCCAAAAACCGTATCCGCGACATGGCGGCCGGCCTGATCCGCATCGCGGCCGAACGCAAGCTGCACGACGCGCCGCTGCTCGCCGCCGAAGATGGCGCGTTCGGCGAATTCTGCGCCCGCTTCCCCTACACCGAAACCGAGGATCAGGCCCGCGCCATCGCCGATGTGCTGGAAGACCTCGCCTCCGGCAAACCGATGGACCGGCTGGTGTGCGGCGATGTCGGCTTCGGCAAGACCGAAGTCGCGTTGCGCGCCGCATTCGTTGCCGCCATGGCCGGCACCCAGGTCGCGGTGGTGGTGCCGACCACGCTGCTCGCGCGCCAGCATTATCGGCTGTTCGCCGAACGCTTCGCCGGCCTGCCGATCAAGGTGGCGCAACTTTCGCGCCTGGTTACCGCCAAGGACGCGGCAAAGACCCGCGCCGAACTGGCGGATGGCACCGTCAGCATCATCGTCGGCACCCATGCGGTCCTCGCCAAATCGATCGAATTCGCCGATCTGACCTTGCTGATCGTCGATGAGGAACAGCATTTCGGCGTCGCCCACAAGGAACGGCTGAAACAGCTCAAGGCCGATGTCCATGTGCTGACGCTGACCGCCACGCCGATTCCGCGCACCCTGCAACTCGCACTGACCGGCGTGCGCGACCTGTCGTTGATCACCACCCCGCCGGTCGATCGCCTCGCGGTCCGCACCTTTATCATGCCGTGGGATGCGCTGGTGATCCGCGAGGCGATCGCGCGCGAACGCTTCCGCGGCGGGCAGTTGTTCTGCGTCGTACCGCATATCGAGGATATCGACCGGATGCGCGAGCGCCTGGCCGAAATCGCGCCCGACCTGCGCTGCGCCACCGCCCACGGCAGGCTCGCCCCCACCGAAATCGAACGGGTGATGACCGAGTTCAGCGAGGGCAAATACGATGTCCTGCTCGCGACCAACATCATCGAATCCGGGCTCGACATGCCGGCGGTCAACACCATCCTGATCTGGCGCGCCGATCTGTTCGGCCTCGGCCAGCTGTACCAGCTGCGCGGCCGGGTCGGGCGCGGCAAGCAGCGCGGCTACGCCTATCTCACCTGGCCCGCGACCCATAAACTCGCGGCCTCCGCGCAGAAACGCCTCGAAGTGATGCAGACGCTCGATACGCTGGGTGCCGGCTTCACCCTCGCCTCGCACGATCTCGATCTGCGCGGTGCCGGCAATCTGCTGGGCGATGAACAATCGGGCCATATCCGCGAAGTCGGCATCGAGCTTTACCAGCAGATGCTCGAGGACGCGGTGGCCGATCTGCGCGCATCCGGCAGTAAGACCGAACGCGAATCCGCCCGCGACTGGACACCCAACATCAGCCTCGGCCTGCCGGTGCTGATCCCTGAAGCCTATGTCACGGAATTGCCGGTCCGCCTCGGCCTGTATCGCCGGATCGGCTCGCTCGGCACCGATGCCGAGAGCGAAGCGCTCGCCGCCGAGCTGGTCGACCGGTTCGGCCCGCTGCCGGCCGAGGTCGAGAACCTGCTGGCCACCGTCGCCCTCAAGCGCGCCTGCCGCGACATCGGCGTGGAAAAACTCGAAGCCGGCCCGAAAGGCATGGTAATCGGCTTCCGCGGCAACAGTTTCGCCAACCCCGGCGGCCTGATCGCCTGGCTCGCCACCCGCGCCGGCCTGCTGCGCCTGCGGCCGGACCACAAGCTGGTGATGGCCCGCGAGATGGACGTGCAGGCAAGACTAGCGGCGGCGCGGGATATCGTCGCGAATCTCCAGCGCATCATCGATCAGGCCAAGGCGGCGTGATCCAGGATTTGTGTCAGTTTCAAGTCAAACATAAAGAAATGACGGTTTTTTGACAGTCGAAACTGTCAGGGTATTTTACAGTCATCTGCATGTCATATGTATTCTACAATGAAATCAGGCTGTTAATATTTGGTCCGAAACTTGCAACGCCGATTTTTGCAAGATGCTGATATCGATGCACAGCAAAAAAGGAACGGACCGCATGACCCCAGGATACCAATCGCCGCCACGCTGCCACCTGCCGTATCTGCTAAGCGGCATCGGCCTCGCCGCCTGCCTGCTTGCTGCCGGCCCGGCGTTCGCCGGCGCCTTCAATTTCACAGCGAACGACATCGTTGTCTCAAGCTCGACGTATGCCGGCACTACCAGCACCGTCACGGTTGGGCAGGCGCTGCCCGGCGGTGGTACCGCCACCAACGATGGCAGCTTTCCCGGCGTGTTTCTCAATTCCAGTGTCGATGGCACCTTCGGTATCACTTCGCCGATCAACCTGACCGAAATCGATCCGAACAGTGGTGCCGTCGCCGGCGTTCTTGCCGTGCCGACCAGTGATGTGGTCACGAGCTTCAGCTCCAAATCCGAGCTTTCGCTCAACCTGTCGCAGAACGGCCAGGTTCTGAGCTTCATCGGCTATCAGGCCGGCGTCAATCAACTCGATATCTCAAACGACAACACGCCCGGCGCGATCGACCCGAACAACCCCGACACCGCTGGCCCGAGCTATCGCGTGGTCACCTCGGTCGCTGCCGATGGCAGCATCAGCACCACCACCACCAACGCCTTCAGCGGCGATAACGGCCGTGCCGCGATCGTAGCGAACAACGGGCTGATCTATGCGGCGGGCAATGCGGGCCAGACCAAAAAACCGCCTAGCGCCGTGGTGAACAGCGCCGGTGCGCAGATCATCACCCCCGGCGTCAACGCCACAGCCAGCACCCCCGGCACCCAGCAGGCCGGCGTCTATAACATTACCCAGAACGGCCTGCCCGCCGATAAGACCAGCAAAGACAACAACTTCCGCGGCGTTACCATCGCTAACAACACGCTCTATGTCTCGAAGGGCAGCGGCGGTAATGGCATCAATGGCGTCTATCAGGTCGGCACCGCCGGCACCCTGCCCACCGCAGCCTCGGTCAACTCAGCCCTCGCCGCCGGCACGCCGACCATGACGCTGCTACCCGGCTTTCCGGTCGCCTCCGCCAAGAACGCCACCGACAGCAGCCTCTATTCCTTCGGCATGTTCTTCGCCAATGCCGATACGCTCTATGTTGGCGACGAAGGGCCGCAGGATCTCAATTTCGATCCCAACGCCGGCCTTCAGAAATGGAGCCTGATCAACGGCGCATGGCAGCTCGATTATACGCTTCAATCGGGGCTCAACCTCGATCAATCCTACACCGTCGCCGGTCTCGGCTACGATATCGCCAACACCGGCCTGCGCGACATCACCGGCCGGGTCAACGCCGATGGTACGGTCAGCCTGTTCGGCATCGGCGCCACCTATGGCACCAACCCGCTCGATGGTGATCCCGGCGCCGATCCGAATGCGGTGTTCCAGATCACTGATAACCTCGCCGCAATGACCCTGCCGGCCAACGAAAGCTTCAGCACGCTGGTCGCGCCGGTGCTCGGCGTCGTCAATCGCGGCGTCTCCTACACCCCGGTCCCCGAACCCGGCTCGCTCGCTCTGCTCGGCACCGGCGTGCTCGGCATGCTCGCGCTCATCCGCCGCCGCCGCCAGCGCTGAACCGCGCCTTCGGCACGGCGGGATCAGTTGATCGGGTGAATCAACACCGCCGTGCCATAGGCGGTCACCTCGTTCATCGCCTGACCCTGTCCCGCGTCGAACTCGCTGGAATCGAATCGCATGCCGACCACGGCATTGGCGCCCAGCGAGGCGGCGTGGGCCTTCAGCGCCTCGATCGCCTCATCACGCGTCTGATTGACCATCGCGATGTAGCCGCCCTGCGACCCGCCGAAAATCGCGCGGATGCCGCCGAGCATGTTGCCGATGATGGTGCGGCTGCGGATCGACGTGCCGTAGACTGGCCCGATCACGCGGCTGATCTGGGCATTCGCGACCTCGTTGACGGTGACGACGAGAATATCGGGCATCTTCTGCACTCCCCCTGATTCGTTGCTTCACATAACATTGACCAGCGCGCTCTGCATCGGCTTTATGGTGCACAGAAATGGTCATGGATGTAAGCGCCCCGCACCGGTCAGAAGATGCCCCGCAAACCGAGGCGCTGCCGCACGAAACCTTCACCATCACCCGCCCGCTCCGCCAGACCGCCCCGATCGTGATCGCATCGCCGCACTCGGGCAACCTCTATACGCCGGCGTTCCTCGCCGCCTCCCGCCTTGATGCGCGCTCGCTCCGCAAAAGCGAGGACAGTTTCGTCGATGAACTCTGCGCCGCCGCCCCCAGCCTCGGCATCCCGCTGATCACCGCCGCATTCCCCCGCGCCTATTGCGATGCCAACCGCGAACCCTGGGAACTCGACCCCACCATGTTCGAGGATCGACTGCCAGACTACGTCAACACCACCAGCCCCCGCGTCGCCGCCGGGCTCGGCACCATCGCCCGCGTCGTCGCCTCCGGCGAGCCAATCTACCGCCGCAAACTCACCTTCGCCGAAGCCTCGTCACGCATCACCACCTGCTGGCAACCCTACCACGACGCCATGACCGCCCTGATGGCCGAAACCCGCGTGGCGTTCGGCGCCTGCCTGCTGCTCGACATCCACTCGATGCCGACACCCTACGGCACCACAAACGGCCACGGCCCCGATATCGTGCTCGGCGATGCCCACGGCGCCGCCTGCGCGCGACCCATCGTCACCCTCGTCGAACAGTCCCTGCGCGCCGAAGGCTACCTCGTCAAACGCAACGACCCCTACGCCGGCGGCTACGTCACCCGCCACTACGGCCGCCCCCGCGAACGCACCCACGTCCTCCAGATCGAAATCGCCAAACCACTCTACATGGACGAACGTACCATCACCCGCCACGAAAACTTCCCGAACGTCCAAGCCAGCCTCACCCGCGCCATCGCCACCATCGCACAATCAGCGGCGAGCTTCGTGTGAGACCAGGGCTGGGGCGCTCTTGAGAGCAAGCAAGGCCAGGGGCTCTGCCCCTGGACCCCGTTAAAGGCGGAGCCTTTAAAATCCATTAGTTTTAGGTAAGGGGAGGGCGCTGCCTCGGACTTTCCGCTGATCTGGCCTGTGTCGCCCTCCCCTTGCCTAAAACTAGCGGGTTCTAAGGGCTGAGCCCTTAGTGGGGGTCGAGGGGGCAAAGCCCCCCGGCTTGCTTGCTCTCAGCAGCGTCCCAGCCCCGGTCTAACCCGGATCGACCGTGATCTGCGGTGGGTTGCGGAGGGTTTGCAGCACGACGCAGTAGCGTTCGGTGGTTGCGATCAGTCGTGTTGTGGTGGCGGCATCGGCGTCGGTATCGAGGGCGAATCGGAGGGTGATGTCAGTGACGCCGACGGGTGCGGTGCGGTCGGTGCCCAGGGTGCCGCGGGCGTCCCAATGGCCTTCGGCGGTGACTGTGCCGTGATGGATGGTAATTCCCATGGCGGTCGCCACGGCGGCGAGGGTCACGCCGGCGCACGCAACCACGGCATCGAGCAGCATATCGCCCGAGCAGGCCAGGCTGCCATCGCCGCCGGCGGCGGGGTGCAGTCCGGCCTTGATTGTGGCGTGTTTGGTTTCGACCACGCAGGCGAGGGCGGCCTGATCGATCCGTCCCGTGGCGCGTGCCGGGATCACGGCGGTTTCCGGGTGGTCGCGGTAGGCTTGTTTGATCGGCGCCTGCATGGCGCGCAGTTCTGTGGCGTTCATGGTGTTTCCCCTTGCGGCAGTCTGGTCAATCATGTTGCGGCGCACCATATCGCGGCGAACCAATTGAAGGAGAGTATCATGCCTCTGCTGCGAATCGATATGCTGGAGGGGCGCACGGATGCGGAACTCGAAACCCTGCTGGATGCCACCCATGGCGCGATGCTGGCGGCGTTCGGTGTTCCCGAGCGCGATCGTTACCAGATTGTTCATGAGCACAAACCGTCGCGCCTGATCGTGCAGGACACCGGCCTCGGCATTGCGCGCACTGATCGGGTGGTGGTGTTCCAGGTTACTTCGCGTCCGCGCACGCGGGCTGAAAAAGAGGCGTTTTATACCGGGCTTTGTGCGGCGTTGCAGGAGCGGTGCGGCATCGCGCCGGCCGACGTGATGATCTCGATCACCGAAAATGCCGATGAGGACTGGTCGTTCGGCAATGGCGAGGCGCAATTCCTGACCGGTGCGCTGTAAGGCGCGTTGTCGCGCTCACGATCCACGATGGCATTCGACACGCTTGCGAGGGTGCTATCGCTTTATGCTGGGTTCCGGCCTATAACCGCCAGGGGCCCTGTCTGACTTGACAGGTAATGCCTGGAGCCCAACAGCCGATAATCGAATTCGATTCGGGTTCCAGCCGCCTTATGATGCCGTAACATCAGGCTGGCCCGATACGGCGCGGGTTCCCCACCCCCGCCGCCACAGAGGAACCAGCGGCCAATTATGACCGCTGGTTCTTTCTTATGGCGCGATGACTTCCCGCGCTTTGGTCGCCAGCACATCCACGCGTTCGTTCATCGCATCGCCGGCGTGGCCGCGCACCCATAGCCATTCGATGCTGTGCGGTTTCGCTGCCGTGAGCACGCGCTGCCATAATTCGTAATTCGCGACCGGATCGCCCTTGGCGTTGCGCCAGTTGCGCCGCACCCAGCCGGAATGCCAGCGGGTGATGCCGTTGCGGAGATATTCGCTGTCGGTGTGCAGCCGCACCTTGCACGGGCGTTTCAGCGATTCCAGCGCGGCAGCGGCGGCGGTCAGTTCCATCCGGTTGTTGGTGGTCGCGGGTTCGCCGCCGGATAATTCCCGCTCATGATCGCCGAATCGCAGAACCGCCGCCCAGCCACCGGCGCCTGGGTTGGGTTTGCAGCCGCCATCGGTCCAGATTTCGACCAGACGTTCGGTTTCAGAGTCCATAATCGGTCGCCGATGTGGTTTGGGTGTGAAAGCGCAGTCGGCGGTAATAGGGCATCGGGTCCTTGCGGGTCACCAGCGCGCCGTCCGGTGTGTTGATCCAGTCATACAGTCGCGTCAGCAGAAACCGCATGGCCGCCCCCGCGCTCAGCACCGGCAATGCCGCGCCTTCCTCGGCGCCGAGCGGCCGTACGCTCTGATAGCCGCGCAGCAGGGCTTGCGATTTGGTGATGTTAAAACTCAGATCGGCCTCGAAGCACCAGGCGTTCAGGCAGACCGCGATATCGTAGGCGAAAAAATCGGTTGCCGCGAAATAAAAATCGATCAGGCCGGAGATCGCGCCATCGAGGAAGAACACATTGTCCGGAAACAGATCGGCGTGGATCTGCCCGCGCGGCAAGCTCTGCGGCCATTGATCCAGAATATCATCCAGTGACGCCGCCAGCGCGCCGCCCAATCCTGGCTCGGCGCGGTCGGCGCTGTCGCCGCAGCGTTCGAGCAGCGGCCGCCAGCCGGCCGGGCCCAGCGCATTGACCCGTTCGGCCTGGTAATCCGCCCCGGCGACGTGCAGCCGCGCCAGCGCCGCGCCGAGCGGTGCGCAATGCGCGGCGGTCGGCCGGCGTGGCCAGATACCGGGCAGAAACGTGGTGATCGCGGCGATTCGCCCGGCCAGCGGATTGAGGTTGCGGCCATCGCGCGCGCGCACCGGCAGCGGGCAGGGCAGGGATTTCGCGGCGAGGTGCTCCATCAATCCCAGAAACCACGGCAGTTCCGCCGGATCGACCCGTTTTTCGTACAGCGTCAGGATAAAATCGCCCGCGGTGGTGCGCAGCGAATAATTGCTGTTCTCGACCCCCTCGGCGATGCCGCGAAACGCGACGACGCGGCCGATGTCATAGGCTTCAAGAAACCCCGCCAACGCATCGTCGGTCACTTCGGTATAGACTGCCATGGACGGTGGAGATGACCGATCGGCGATTTGATGGCAAGGGAGGCTGGACCATTCTTCAGGAGACGCTCGTGACCAGACCCGCCCATCACCTCGTTCGGCTTGCCCCGATCCTGCTCGCGACCCTCACCGTCTCGGCCTGCACCGGCAGCAAGGCGCCGGAACTCTATTGCCCGCAGGTCGCGGTGCTCCAACAGGCCAGCCGCGTCATCCTGGCCAACGCCAACAGCAACGATATCGCGGCGCAGACGCTCGATGGGCGGATTACCGGCGTGGCCGGCACATGCCACGAAGCCGGCAAGGACATGGAAACCGTGACCTTCCGCATCGGCTTCGCCGCCACCAACGGCCCGGCCTCGCGCCTTGCGGAGCAGACGCTGCCCTATTTCATCGCCATCGTGCAGGGGGATAACATCATCAGCAAGCGGGTGTTTCCGGTCAGCTTCGACTTCAAGAACGGCGCCGATCAGGCGATTGCCAGCACGACGCCGATCACTTTGAAATTCCCGCGCGCGCCGCGCAGCGCGCATCAGCAGGTGCTGGTCGGATTCCAGATGAACCAAGCGGAGCTCGATCGCACCGGCGAGCCGGCCGCCGCACCATGAGCGAGACCGCCGATCGGGCGATCGCGGTGATGCCCTATCACGCGGGCATGGAGTATTTAGACTGTCTGAGCCGGCTGCACGACGTGCTGGAGCCTGCGCGCTACCTCGAAATCGGCGTCTGGCGCGGCGAGTCGCTCGCATTGTCGCGCGCCGCCAGCATCGGCGTCGATCCGCATTTCCTGATCGATCGCAACATCATGGACGGCAAACCTTCCTGCCATCTGTTCCAGACCGGCAGCGACGCGTTTTTCGCGACCGAGGACCCGATCGAGCGGCTCGGCGGCCCGGTCGACCTCGCCTTCCTCGATGGAATGCATAATTTCGAGTTCCTGCTGCGCGACTTCGCCAACACCGAACGGGTCTGCCACCCCGGCAGCGCGATCGTGCTGCACGACTGCCTGCCGATCGACCCGCGCATCACCCATCGCGAGCAGAACGAACACCACCGGGTCGATGCCGTCGTGCCCGGCTGGTGGGCGGGCGACGTCTGGAAAGTGCCGGTCCTGCTCAAGCGCTTCCGCCCGGACCTTACCATGATCGCCTTCGATGCGCCGCCGACCGGGCTGATCGTGATCACCGGGCTCGATCCCGCCAACGGCAGCCTGAACGAGCACTATCAGACCATGGTCGATGCGATGATGGCGGTCGATCTCGCAAGCTACGGCACCGCGCGCCTGTTCGACCTGCTGGCGCCGCATCCGACCCGTCTGCTCGACGACCCGGCCGCCCTGCGCGCCGCCCTGTTTCCCGGTGCGCGCCGATGAGTGGCGCCGCCTTGATCACCGGCGGCGCCAAGCGCATTGGTGCGGCGATCACCCGCGCCATCGCGGGCGGGGGCACGCCCGTGGTCATCCATTACCGCAGTGCTGCCGATGAAGCCGAGGCGCTGGCCCGCGCCATTACCGATGCCGGCGGCGCCGCTTACACGATCGGCGCCGATCTGGCGGATAACGCGGCGGTCGGCAGCCTGATCGCACGGGCCGAAGCGCTTGCCGGCCCGATCGATGTGCTGGTCAACAACGCCTCGCATTTCATCTTCGATCAGGCCGCCACCGTCACGTCAGACTCGATTGCGGCGCATATCGCCCCCAACCTCACCGCGCCCGTGATCCTCGCCTGAATCCGGATTTCTTTGCATACACGCTCTCGAAAGCCGCTCTGGCGGCAGCGACTGAAATGCTGGCAATGGCGCTGGCGCCGCGCATTCGCGTCTGCGGCATCTCGCCGGGCCTGACCATGATCGGTGCCAAACAGAGCCCGGAGAATTTCGCGCGCGGCCAGCAAGCGACACCGTTGCAACATGGCTCGGCACCGGAGGACATCGCCCGGGCGGTCATGTTCATTATCGAAACGCCATCGATCACCGGCACGACCCTGCTGGTCGATGCCGGCGAGCATCTGATGCGAAGGCAGCGCGATGTCTCGTTCAACGCGGCCTGATCCGGCCGGATGGTCAGCGCCGTGTCAGGGTCCGGATCAGCCGTGCCAGCGGCAGCACGATGCGGATCGCGCGCGGCCCGTCCGGCCAGGCAAGGCTTGCCGCCACCGCCGGCAGCCGGGCTGCCGCGATGGTCAGGTCAGCGACCGTATCGCGCAGTGCCGCAATTTCCTGCTCACGCGCTGCGATCAGCGCGGTGCTCGCCGTCAGGCGCGCTGCCTGATCCGCGATGATGCCGCGCAGACCTTCAAGTTGGCGATGCTGCGCTTCGATGATTGCCACCTGATCGCCCAGCATATCGGTCTGCGTCGCAATCGCCTGATCACGCGCGGCAATCGCGCCGTCGCGCGCCGCGACCGCCTGTTCCAGTACCGCAATCCTGACCTGCCGATCGACCACCATCCGCCGCAGCAGCTGGTCCAGCCCGACAGGCCGCACGTCCGCCTGTTCCATAAGAACAGTCTACACGGTTGTGGTCTTTGATGAAATCACAGCTTCTGATCGATGCGCGCTGTCTGCAACGGCCCGATTTCGCGCGGCGCGGCATAGGCGTGCATCTGGGCACGATGCTCGCCGCACCGCAGGCCGCAGACTTCGCGATCACTTTGCTGTTCGACCCCGCCCTGCCGCCGCCCGACCCGGATCTTGCGATGCTCGGCGAGGCCGCGACCATGACCGCCTATGCCGCCAGCCGCACGCCGGGTGTTTTTCTGCAACCCGCGCCGCTCTCCCTGCCGCCTGGCCGCATCGCCCGCCTGCTGCAAACTACCGCCCGCCGCAGCATCGCCATCGTGCTGGATTTCATCCCCCACGATGATCCCGCGACATATCTGACCACGCCGCACTCCCGTCGCGCCTACGCCGCCCAGTGCGCCGCCCTGCGCCGTTACGATCATTTCCTGCCGATTTCGCACGCCACCGAGCGCCGCCTGCACCAGCTCGTCCCGGCCAGTATCGGCCATAGCGAGGTCACCGGTGTCGCGATCCGGCCCGGCCTGATCCGCGCCGGCGCCGCCCCGCCGTTCACCGCCCGCGCCGGCATTCTGGTGGTCAGCGGCGATGATCCCCGCAAAAACCCTGCCATCGCCATCCGCGCCGCGGTGGGTGTCACGATCAGTTTCGTCGGCATCCACGATCCCGGTGCGCGCTCCAACCTCGCCACGCTGCACGCGGAAGCCGGCGGCGATCCAGACAATTTGATCTTCCTGCCGCAGCTGACCGATGCCGAACTGGCCGCGGCCTACGCCGCCGCCCGCCTGGTCATCGCACCCTCGCGGGCGGAGGGCTTTTCGATGCCGGTGATCGAGGCGATCGCCCAGGGCACGCCGGTGCTCGCGGCCGACGAACCGGCGCAGGCCGAATTGCTCGATCCGGCGTTCCGGTTTCCGCCGGACGATACCAAAACCCTGCGCGAAAAAGCGGCACTCCTGCTCGCCGACCCCGCGCGCTGGCAGGAGGCGCAGATGCGCCAGACCGGCATCGCCGATGCCTTCACAGCCGCGGCCGTCGCCGCGCGCTTCTGGGCGCCGATCGAGGCGTTGGCGAACGCCGTCGTCACATCCCCCGCCATCATGGCCCATGTGCTACCCCGCATCGCGTTCCTGTCACCGCTGCCGCCCGCGACCTCGGGCTGCGCCGACCACTCCGCCAGCCTGCTCGCCGCACTCCGCCCGCTGGCCACCATCACCGCCTTCAGCGACACGCGCCAACCCAGCCTGCCGCCCGGCATTGCCTTCGGCGGCGCGGCCGATGCCAATGTCATGCGATCCGCCCGGTTCGATGCGATCATCACGGTGCTCGGCAATTCCTCTTTTCACGTCACGGAGACGAAACTCCTGCTCGATTACGGTGCCGCCGCCATCCTGCACGATGCCCGCCTGATCGAATTCTACCGCGATCTGCTGGGCGATGCCCGGGCGCTCGGCGTCGCCGCGGCTGAAATCGGTGCGGATGTCAGCCTCGCCGATCTCGATTCCTGGAGCCGCGACGAAGCGACCATGCCACTGCGCTTTCTCGGCGAAGTCGCCTCCGCCGCCACGCCGCTGATCGTGCACGCGCGGGCTAGCGCCGATTTCATCGCCGCGCGCCACGGCATCGTGTCACAATTCCTGCCCTTCGCGCCTTACCGCGTGCCCGATCCGGCCAGCCTCACCCCGGCCGCGCGCGCCGCCGCGCGCGCCCGCCTCGGCATTGCGGCCGATCAAACCCTGATCGCGAGTTTCGGCCATGTCCACGCCGGTAAGGACCCGGAGACGACGATCGCGGCGTTCGGCCGGCTGGCACCCAGCCGCGCCTGCCGCTTCGCGATGGTTGGCGGCGGCAACCCCAGCTTGATCGCCGAGTTGCGGGCCACCGCAACCGCCCTCGGCATCGCGCCCGAAACCCTCGATCTCGATGCGGCACAGGTGCCCGAATCGCGCTACCGCGACTATCTCGCCGCCGCCGATGTCGCGGTCCAGCTCCGCCGCGCCCCGCCCGGCAGCATTTCGGGCGCGGTGGCCGATGTGATTGCCGCCGGTCTGCCCTGCGTCGCCGCCGCGACACTGGTCGCCGCGCTGGAACCGCCTTCCTATGTGACCGCAATTGCCGATGACGCAGCACCGGCCACGATCGCCGCCGCCATCGCCACGGCGCTCGATCAGGGGCGCGAGCATATCGCCGCCCTGCGCGCCGAATTCATGGCGCAGAGGAGCATGGCCCGCTATGCCCAGTCGGTGCTCGATGCCGTCCTGGCGTAAGGTCAAGCAAGCCCTGCTTTTTTTGACAAAAAGGCAGCAAAAAGACTTCACTCCCATTGAGCCCATGCCCGCGAAACCACCCCCGACCCAGATAAATAAAAGTTTTTTGCTGCTTTTTTTCAAAAAAGCAGTGCTCGCCTTCCCTTACTTCATCTCCAAGATCCCCCGCTTGTCTCACGCGGACTCTCGTCCTATTTCCATTGCCATGACCGAAGAAAATCCGCCCCAAACCGCCTCATCCGAAACCGATCCCAGCGTCACGGCATCGGATGCCGCCGCGCCGGAAACAGAGTCGCCCGAGGCGCGCATCGCCGCACTCGAAGCCGAGGTCGCCGATTATCGCGACAAATGGGTGCGCGCGCAGGCCGATATGGAAAATCTGCGCACCCGCACCCGGCGCGACGTCGATGACGCGCGGCAGTACGCGGTGCAGAAATTCGCGGCCGACGTTGCCGAGACCGCCGAAAACCTGCGCCGCGGGCTCGACACGCTACCGCCGCCGGCCCCTGATGAATCGCCGTTGTTGACCAAGATGCGCGATGGCTTCGCCGGCGTGGAGCGCAGCTTCGTTGCAATGCTGGAGCGCAACGGCGTCAAGGCCGAGGAGCCGGTCGGCAGCGCGTTCGATGCCAACCGCCATCAGGCGATGTCCGAGCAGGAAACCACCGACGCGCCGCCCGGCACCATCATCCAGTCCTGGAGCCGGACCTGGATGCTGAACGGCCGGTTGTTGAAACCCGCCATGGTCGTGGTGGCGAAGGCGCCGATATCGCAGCCGCCGGTGTCCCAGCCGCTCGATATCGAGGCTTAAGCCCGCCTTAACCATCGCCGGATAAATTAATCTGGCTCGTGACGAAAACCCTTGTGCCCTGGGGTTCGGTTCAATACATGAAGGGTGTGAAACAAAAGGGATGCGCCCGATGCTTCGGGTCCGGCACATCCGCTGCAAAGGAGAAGTTTCTATGAGCAAGGTCATCGGTATCGACCTCGGTACCACCAATTCCTGCGTCGCGGTCATGGAGGGCAAGGATGTCCGCGTGATCGAGAACGCCGAAGGCGCGCGCACCACGCCGTCGATGGTCGCGTTCGCCGAGAACGGCGAGCGTCTGATCGGCCAGTCGGCCAAGCGCCAGGCGGTCACCAACCCAACCAACACGCTGTACGCGGTCAAGCGCCTGATCGGCCGCCGCTACGACGACCCCACGGTCGCCAAGGACAAGGATCTGGTGCCCTACGGCATCGTGCGCGGCGACAATGGCGATGCCTGGGTGGAAGCGCGCGGCCAGCGTTACGCGCCGAGCCAGGTGTCGTCCTACATCCTGACCAAAATGAAAGAGACCGCCGAAGCCTATCTCGGCGAAACCGTGACCGAGGCGGTCATCACCGTTCCGGCCTATTTCAACGACGCGCAGCGGCAGGCGACCAAGGACGCCGGCAAGATCGCCGGTCTCGACGTGCTGCGCATCATCAACGAACCGACTGCCGCGGCTCTGGCTTACGGCATGGATAAAAAGCAGGCCGGCACCGTCGCGGTGTACGATCTGGGCGGTGGCACGTTCGACGTCTCGGTGCTCGAACTGGGCGACGGCGTGTTCGAAGTGAAATCCACCAATGGTGATACGTTCCTCGGCGGTGAAGATTTCGACCAGCGCGTGATCGATTACTTGGCGGCCGAGTTCCAGCGCGAACAGGGTATCGACCTGCGCAAGGACAAGCTCGCCCTCCAGCGCCTGAAGGAAGCCGCCGAAAAGGCCAAGATCGAGCTGTCCTCCTCGAAGGAAACCGAGATCAATCTGCCCTTCATCACCGCCGACGCCTCCGGGCCGAAGCATCTGGTGATGAAACTGACCCGTGCGAAGCTGGAATCGCTGGTCGATGATCTGATCGAGCGCACCCTCGGCCCGTGCCGCGCCGCGTTGAAGGATGCCGGTGTCACCGCCGGTGAAATCGACGAGGTCATCCTGGTCGGCGGCATGACGCGCATGCCCAAGGTGATCGAGGCGGTCAAAGCCTTTTTCGGCAAGGACCCGGCGCGCAACGTCAACCCCGATGAAGTCGTCGCGATCGGCGCCGGCATTCAGGGTGCGGTGCTCAAGGGCGACGTTAAGGACGTGCTGCTGCTCGATGTCACGCCGCTGTCGCTCGGCATCGAAACCCTCGGCGGCGTGTTCACCCGGTTGATCGACCGCAACACCACCATCCCGACCAAGAAGAGCCAGACCTTCTCGACCGCGGACGACAACCAGACCGCCGTGACCATCAAGGTGTTCCAGGGCGAGCGCGAAATGGCGGTGGACAATAAAATCCTCGGCCAGTTCGACCTGATGGGCCTGCCGCCCGCCCCGCGCGGCGTGCCGCAGATCGAGGTGACGTTCGATATCGACGCCAACGGCATCGTGTCGGTCTCCGCCAAGGACAAGGCGACCGGCAAGGAGCAGCAGATCCGCATCCAGGCCTCGGGTGGTCTGTCGGATGCCGATATCGAAAAGATGGTGAAGGACGCCGAAGCCAACGCCGCGACCGACAAGGCCAAGCGCGAACTGGTCGATGCCCGCAATCAGGCGGATAGCCTGGTGCACCAGACTGAAAAGACCTTGAAGGACAGCGAAGGCAAGGTCTCCGAGCAGGACAAGGGCGAAGCCGAAGCCGCGATGGCGGCGGCGCGCACCGCACTTGAAGGCAGCGACCTCGAAGCGATCAAGGCCGCGACCGATCGCTTGACCCAGGTCGCGATGCGGATCGGCGAGGCGATGTACAAGGCCCAGGCCGAAGCCGCCCAGGCGGCGGGTGCCGCCGGTGCCGCGCCGGGTGCCGAGGCACCGGGCAGCAAGCCCGGTGACAAGGTGGTCGATGCCGAGTTCGAAGATGTCGACGACAAAAAGAAGTCCGCATGATCGCGCGACGCGCATAAATTGAGTGCCCGGTCCCGGACCAGCGATGGTCCGGGACCGTTCTTGTTCAAACAGGTCGTCGTTCGATCGAATTTCGGGGTTGAGCCGCCATCATGGCCAAGACGGATTATTACGAACTTCTCGGCGCACAGCGTGGTGCGTCCGCCGATGAACTAAAGAAATCCTATCGAAAACTCGCGATGCAATATCACCCGGACCGCAACCCGGGCGACAAATCCGCCGAGCAGAAATTCAAGGATATCAACGAAGCGTACGATGTTCTTAAGGACGAACAGAAACGCGCCGCCTATGACCGGTTCGGCCATGCCGCGTTTGAAAACGGCGGCGCCGGTGCTGGCGGGTTCGGCGGTGGCGGCTTCGGGTTCGAGGGCGGCATCGGCGATATTTTCGAACAAATGTTCGGTGAGGCGATGGGCGGCCGGCGCGGCGGTGGCCGCTCCGAGCGCGCCGGAGCGGATATCAGGGCCGGCGTCGAGATCGACCTGACCCAGGCGTTCGCGGGCACCAAGGTCGATGTGCGGGTGCCGACCCGCGTCACCTGCGATGCCTGTAGCGGGACCGGTTCGGCCGATAAACAGGCGAGCGCCGATAATTGCCCCACCTGCGGCGGGGCCGGCCGTGTGCGCGCGCAGCAGGGATTCTTCGTCGTCGAACGCACCTGTCCCACCTGTGGTGGTGCTGGGCGCACGATTCGCAACCCTTGCCGCATCTGCGCCGGCGCCGGCACCGTGCCGCGCGAGCGCAACCTGTCGGTCGCAATTCCCGCCGGCGTCGAGGATGGCACGCGCATCCGCCTGTCCGGCGAAGGCGAAGCTGGCGGCAAGGGCGCACCGGCGGGCGATCTCTATGTCCATGTCGCGATCCGCGCGCACCCGATTTTCCAGCGCGACGGGGCAAACGTGTTCTGCCGCGTGCCGCTGCGGATGGGCCAGGCCTCGCTCGGCGGCGAAATCGAAGTCCCCGCGATCGATGGCACCAGGGCGCGCGTCAAAATCCCGGCCGGAACCCAAACCGGCGATCAGTTCCGCCTGCGCGGCAAGGGGTTTTCGGTGCTGCGCAGCACCCAGCGCGGCGACATGTATATTCAGGTCGCGGTCGAAACGCCGCAGAACCTGACCAAGCGCCAGCGCGAACTGCTCGAGGAATTTGAACGGGAATCCGGCGGCAGCGCATCGGGCAGCCCGGAGCACGAGGGGTTTTTCGCCAAGGTCAAGGAATTCTTCGAGGGTCTATGACCGGGACCGGTTCGGTTAATTAAGATAATAGAGTGTAACAAGCCGTTGATTGTCGTCGATCAAGCTGTAATTGAAACCCGTTCGACCAACACGCTCAGGACGCCAGATATGAAACCCATGCTCGCAGTTTCCGTGGCCGCCGTCGCCGTGATCGGCCTGGCCGGTTGCACCGTCGCCCCGCCAAGCGCGCCCACCGTGGTCGCCATGCCCGGGCCGGGCGTGACGTTTAACACGTTCCAGCAGGACGATAATTACTGCCGCTACTACGCCAGCCAGCGCAGCCAGGCGGGCGGTTCGGCGGCGGCGGCCAGCCAGTCCTCGACCAACACGGCCGTCGGCGGTACCTTGCTCGGCGCGGCTGCGGGCGCATTGCTCGGCGCGGCGGGCGGCAATGCCGGCGTGGGTGCGGCGATCGGCGCGGGCTCGGGCCTGTTGCTCGGCAGCGCGGCCGGTGGCGGCAACGCCCAGGGTGCCGCCGATTCCATCCAGGCGCAGTATAACGTTGCCTACGCCCAGTGTATGGTCGGCCATGGCAACAAGATGGAAGGTTATGCGGGCGGTTCGGGCCCCTCTTACAACTACGGCGCACCCGGCTATGCGCCTCCCGGCTATTACCCGGCACCGGGTTACTGACCCGGCACCCGGCTTCGGGCCGGGTATCGGTGTTGCCGACCATGGGATGACGCGGCGGCGGCTGGATCAGGATGACTGGTTCATCCCGCTGCCGGTCTCCCTGCTGTTTCACGTCGCTGTCATTCTGCTGCTGCTCTATGCGGTCCATCGGCAGAAGCTGATCTCACCCTCGCCGCAATCGAGCATCGCCGTCGTGTTCCAGAACACCGGCCTGCCGCACAGCGCTGCCCATAACGCCGCCCCTAAAGCCGTCGTCAAAGCCCCTCCCACGATGACGACGCTGCCGCCTCCGCCACCGCCCGAGGCCGCGCCGCCCACCGCGCAGACCGAGGTTAACCTCAGTTCGCCCGATGCGGTGCCGTTCACCATGCCGAAGGAAATCATCCCCGCGCCGCCGCCGAAACAGGCGGCGGTCGCGCATCACGCCCCGCCTGCGCCGCGGCAGCATTTCATGGTGCTCAACGGCATGTCGTTCGGTAAACACCCGACCACCATCCTCAACCATGCCCCCGGCGCGCTCAACCTCGCGCCACCGCAATCGGACGATGCGCGCAACGCCCCCTCGATCACGTTCCGCGGCAACGCCGGGCCGGACTGGGAAAGCGCGTTCAATAAATGGGTGAACGAGCACAAATATTACCCGCAATCCGCCGCCGATCAGGGCGAATCGGGCAGCGTGACGGTTGGCTTCACCGTCCTGCCGAACGGCAAGGTGATCGATCTGCACCTGATCAAGCGCTCCGGCGCGCCCCTGCTCGACATGGCGTGGTACGGTCTGTTCCGCGATGTGAAAGTCCCGCCGTTCCCCGCCGGCTCGACCGCCAAGCGGGAAGAGGTGATCGCGACGATTCATTACATCCTGATCCACTGACCGGCCGGTTGGCTGAACCATCGCGCACGCAGCGCAGCAGAAATGCGCCGCAACCCTTGCCGGAAGCCGCCGCTGCCGATAGTAGGGATCGCCAAGGTTCGCAAACCGATAAGGATGCACCATGGCTCCCTCTGATCTGAATATTTCATCCAGCGGCAACGGCCGCATCACCGAGGCTTACGCATTCGACGATGTGTTGCTCGTACCCGGCTATTCCGAAGTCCTGCCGGCTGCGGTCAATACCGAAACAAGGCTGACCCGCACGATTCGCCTGAATATCCCGCTGATCTCAGCGGCGATGGACACGGTGACCGAAGGTGCCATGGCGATCGCCATGGCCCAGCAGGGCGGCATCGGCGTGGTGCACAAAAACCTCACCATCGAGGAACAGGCCGCCGCCGTCCGCCAGGTGAAAAAATTCGAGAGCGGGATGGTGGTCAATCCGCTGACCATCCACCCTGACCAGACCCTCGCCGAGGCGCAGGCGCTGATGGCGCAGTACCGCATCTCCGGCGTGCCGGTTGTCGAGCGCGATACCAACCGCCTGGTGGGGATTCTGACCCATCGCGATGTCCGCTTCGCGACCGATCCGTCTTCGCGCGTCTACGAACTCATGACGCGCGAAAATCTGGTCACCGCCCCGGCCGATGTCGCGCCCGAAATGGCGCGCCACCTGCTCCATAAGCACCGGATCGAAAAACTCCTGGTGGTCGATGATGCCTATCGCTGCGTCGGCTTGATCACCGTGAAGGATATGGACAAGGCCGAAGCCCATCCGCTCGCCAACAAGGACGAATTCGGCCGCTTGCGCGTCGCCGCCGCCACCGGTGTCGGCGAGGATGGTGCTGCCCGCGCTACCGCCCTGATGGCCGCCGGCGTCGATGTCATTGTGGTCGATACCGCCCACGGCCATTCGGAAGGCGTGTTGCGCGCGGTCGCCCAGATCAAGGAACGCTCCAACGCGGTGCAGATCATCGCCGGCAACGTCGCCACCCCGCAGGCCGCCGCCGCCCTGATCCGCGCCGGTGCGGACGCCATTAAAATCGGCATCGGCCCAGGCAGCATCTGCACCACCCGCGTGGTCGCCGGCGTCGGCGTGCCGCAATTCTCCGCCGTAATGGAAACCTCTGCCGCCTGCCGCGAGGCCGGGGTGCCCGCCATCGCCGATGGCGGCGTCCGCACCTCGGGCGACATGGTGAAGGCGCTCGCCGCCGGTGCCGATTGCGTCATGGTCGGCTCGCTGCTCGCCGGCACCGATGAAGCGCCCGGCGAAGTGTTCCTCTACCAGGGCCGCTCCTATAAATCCTATCGCGGCATGGGCAGCCTGGGGGCGATGGCGCGCGGCTCGGCCGATCGCTACTTCCAGCAGGATATCAAGGACACGCTGAAACTGGTGCCCGAAGGCATCGAGGGTCGGGTGGGCTACAAAGGCCCGATGGCCGCCGTGGTGCACCAATTGGTCGGCGGTCTGCGCGCCGGCATGGGCTACACCGGTTGCGCCACTGTCGCGGAACTGCAGACCAAGGCGAAGTTCCGCCGCATCACTGGGGCCGGCCTGCGCGAGAGCCATGTGCATGATGTGGCGATTACGCGGGAGGCGCCGAATTATCGGCAGGATTGAGATTGTGATAGGGGGAGAGGAAGACTTCTTTTTTGTAAAAAAGAAGCAAAAAACTTTTATTGATTTGGGCCACGGGTGGTTTCACCGGTATGGACCAATGGAAGAGACGTTTTTTTGCTTCTTTTTTTACAAAAAAAGAAGTGCTTCCTTCCTCCCCACCCAAAGGACCCCAGCTTGACCCCCGCCGGACGCCTACAAGCCGCGATCGAACTGCTCGAGGCGATCGAATCCGATCGCCGCCCGGCCGACGCCGTCGCCAATGAATTCCTCCGCACCCGCCGCTTCATCGGCGGCGGCGACCGGCGCGATATCAGCGAGACCGTCTGGGGCGTGCTGCGCGCCCGCCGCCGCCTCGGCTGGTGGATCGAGCGCGTCGGTGCGGCGCCGACGCCGCGGCTGATGGTGCTGGCGCTGATGGTGCTCGGCGGCATCACGGTGCATCGGGCCGCCGCCGAATTCGGCGGCTCGCGCTTCGCCCCGCCCGCGCTCGATGACGAGGAACGCCGCGCGCTGGAAAAACTCGACAAACACACGCTCGACCACCCGAATATGACCGAGGGCATCCGCCTGGAGATGCCTGATTTCGTGGTCCCGCTCCTGCGCGCCCGCTTCGGTGATCGGCTGGAAGCCGAATCCGATGCGCTGATGCAGCCGGCTCCGCTCGACATGCGGGTGAATTTGCTGAAGACCACCCGCGAGGAAGCGATCGGCCTGCTCGCCAAGGCGAAGCTGAAGGCCGAACCGACCAAGCTCAGCCCGTGGGGCGTCCGACTTGCGGCCCGGCAGAGCGTGACCACCGCCGCGCCGTTTCGAGATGGTCTGGTCGAAATCCAGGACGAGGGCAGCCAACTCGTCGCCCTGCTCGCCGATGCCAAGCCAGGCATGCGCGTCGCGGATTATTGTGCGGGCGCCGGCGGCAAAACCCTTGCGCTTGCCATGACCATGGAAAACAAGGGCCATATCGTCGCCTGCGACGTTTCCAGCCCGAGGCTCGATGGCGCGATCAAGCGCCTGCGCCGCGCCGGGGTGCATAACGCCGAGCGCCATTTGCTTGAGCCCGGTGATAAATGGACCAAGCGCCAGGCTGGCAAATTCGATGTCGTTCTGGTCGATGCGCCCTGCACCGGTACTGGCACGTGGCGCCGCAACCCGGATGCGCGGCTGCGTCTGACCGAAACCGATCTTGCGGAACTCACGGTCAAACAGGCCAAGATCCTCGATGAGGCGCAGCGTCTGGTCAAACCAGGCGGCGCGCTTATTTATGCGACATGTTCGATGCTCGCCGCCGAAAATGAGGATCAGATCACCGCGTTTTTGCGCCGCCAGCCGGGTTTTCGGGTGATGCCGGTGGGCGAGGCATTTCCTGGATATCTGCGCGGCGATTATCTGCGCCTCTCGCCCGCTCGTGACGGCACGGATGGTTTTTTTGCCTGCCGGATGGAGCGTTCCGCCGCGGCTGCGGCATGATCAGGCCGGCGGATTCGGCGGGCATTGGCGCGGTTCACGTCGCGAGCTGGCGCAGTACCTATGCCGGTGTGCTGCCGGAACCGGTGCTCACCGGTCTGTCGGCGCCGCGTCAGGCGGGTTATTATGATCGGGTGATTCGCAGCGGCGGTGTGGTGCATGTCGCGGTCGCGTCCGGCTCGGATGTCGGGCCGGAAGGGAACGTGCGAGTGGTCGGTTTTGTCACCGCCCGCCGCCGTCGCGCCGCTCTGGCGGATGGTGAGGTCGAGACGCTTTATGTGCTCGATGATTTTCGCGAGCGCGGGCTTGGCCGTCAGCTGATGCGCGCCGCCGCGGCGCATCTGGCCGCGAAATCGTGCACTTCGTTGTTCGTCTGGGTGCTTTCGGACAATCCGGCGCGGTGGTTTTATACAAGAATGGGTGGCAAACACGCGGCCGATGGGACGATCGATGTTGGCGGCACGCAGGTTGCCCAGACCGCGTACCGGTGGGAGCCGATCGACGCGCTGGTTGATTGAGGGGTGGGTGCGACGTCTGCTATTTCGTTTCGAAATAGCAAAATAGCTGTGGTCAGGCTGCGGCGGCGAGGCTTGATTTTTGTCGGTTCCAGTCCGGGGTTGTCGCCGCAGCCTGGGCTAGGGGCAGGATGATGGGTACCGCGCGGGGCGGTTGTGCGCGTTCGACCTGGATCGGTTCGGCCGGGGCTGTGGTTGGGATGGCGAGGATGGCGGGGCGTTCGATGCCGAGGGCTTCGAAGAGGGGGCGGAGGATGCGGCCGATGGCGGGGTTGGTTTCGATCAGCTCGGCCATGGTGGGGTCGGCGAGCAGGTCGCGGAGTTGTTGGGCGGGGTAGGTGACGGCGGCGGGCATATCGTGCGTGCCGGGGAAAACGCGGGGGAGCCAGCCGAAGCCATCCGGCAGGGAGGGGCGTTTGGTGCGGTTGGGTTTGGCGGGCGTGAGGCGCTTCCGGCTTGGGGTGGGGCCGCGCAATACAGCGCGCGCGAAGCGGGCGGCGATGCCGGTGAGGCGCTGCCAGATGGCGATGATTTTGGCCCCCGGAAGGTGTTGCGCGTGGCCCTGGTTGACGGTGATTTCGGCCAGTATCGCCATGATGAGGGCGAAGCGGTCGAGCAGTGAGATCGTCAGAGGGGTTGGGGCGGTGCGCACCAGGGGAGATAAGCATGGTGGGCGGGGGGTGAGA
>NZ_NCJX01000043.1:0-18887 GCF_002282635.1 Acidiphilium sp. 34-64-41
TCGAAGCCCAACTCGCCGCCATCAAGCGCAAACCACGTCTCGTGCAATCATTCTTCAAAGCACCAAATGTCGCCTATATTACCGACTGCTGAGTAATTCCGCGTCGCGTTAAGTCCGACAGGCTGCTATTCTATAATCGGGCGCTAGCTCCGGATTTTGCGGAGTAACTGGCTGCATCCGCCAGGCGCTGAGCGGCTAAGCCGTCATTACCGTCAGGGGAGGGTTTAGTATTTGTGGTAAGAGTTGTTATGAACGCATCCAGTTCCGCACGATAAGCGGCGTTATAGCGTTCAAGGAAGAATGGCAGGGCACGATCGGTCAGATAGCCCGCTGAGCTAGCCTCCGTTACACTGGTTTCAGTCTGGTTGGCGGCAGCCAGCATACCTTGGCTGCCATGGACCTCAATCCGTTGGTCGTAGCCGTACGTTGCCCGCCGAGAATTGGATATACTGACCAGTGTGCCACTTGTGGTCCTGAGCGTCACGACGGCAGTGTCAATATCACCTGCCGCATCGATTTCCGGATCAACCAGCGCGCTGCCCCAGGCGTGAATTTCGACCGGTTCTTCGCCGAGCAGAAACCGTGCCATGTCAAAATCATGGATCATCATGTCGCGAAACAATCCGCCCGATCGCGCGATATAGGCGATTGGCGGTGGCGCTGGATCTTTCGAAATGATCGTAATCAGTTCTATGGTACCGATGCGGCCGGCGTCGAGGCGGCGTTTGAGGTCACGAAAACTGGGATCGAAGCGGCGATTGAAGCCGATCATGAGGGGAATGCCGGTGCGGTTGACGATGGCCAGACACTCGCTGATGCGGGCCGCGTCGAGATCGACCGGTTTTTCGCAAAACACGGGTTTGCCGGCCCGCGCTGCGGCTTCGATCATCACGGCATGCAGATCTGTCGGCGCGCAGATCATCACAGCATCGGTGGCCGGGGCGTTGATGGCTGCCATGGCCTCGGCGGTGGCTGCCCCGGTTTCATTGGCCAGTTCCTGGGCGGTGGTCGCAATCGCGTCACTAATCGTCGCCAAGCGGCATTGCGGATGGTTGATGATGTTCGCAGCGTGGACGCGGCCGATCCGACCTGCACCGATGAGTGCGATATTTAATCTTGCCATGCAAAATCTCCGATTTTTGCCGATTAGAATATCAATTCCAGAACTGCGCGTCTATGGACCATGCGTTTTATCGTCGTGGTTGGGGTACGCGTGACGCTCCGGTACGACATCGTGACGTTCGGTCGGATCGGGGTTGATCTGTATGCACCGACGATTGGTATCAGATTGGCGGATGCCGATGGTTTTGTTCGTGCGGTTGGCGGTTGCGCGGGAAATGTTGCGATCGCCTGCGCGCGGCTCGGTCTGCGGAGCGCCATCGTTAGCGCGGTCGGAGCCGACCGGGCAGGTGATTATTTAGAGGCTGCGTTGCGACGGGAGATGGTAGCCACCACTGGCCTGCGGCGCGTTGCCGGATGCCGCAGCGTGCTGGCGTTTGCCAGCGTCGGGCCGGATGGGCGGCCGGAGATCGAGTTCGTGAGGGAGCGGGCGGTCGACACCCTGTACGACGTTGCGGCGGTGGATACGGTCATGATCGGTTCAACTCGTGCATTGGTAATCAGTGGCGCTCATGTGGCAATGGGCATTGGTGACAGGGCTTTGCGTGGTGCGATCGAAGCAGCGCGGGAAGCTCGTGCGCTGGTGGTGCTCGACATCGATTATCGGGCAAACATCGGCCCTCCAGCACCGTCGGCGATCCTGGCGGCGCGGCTGCGGCCGTGGCTTGCTGCGGCGGATATCGTTTTTGGTACTGAGGCGGAATGGGGTGTGGCGGGGAACGCGGCAGCTGTGGTCGATGCGCTACGCGCATGTCGGCTCGTTGGAGTGGGGTTGTTTGTTGTGAAGCGCGGAGAGCGGGGCGCGGTTTTGATCGACGGGGCGGTGCCGGACCGGCTCGACGATGGTGTGGTCGGCCCTGGTTTCGCGGTCGCCACGGTCAATCCGCTCGGGGCGGGCGATGCATTTCTGGCAGGATTTCTGGAACGCCTGCTGCGCGGTGGATCACCGGAGGACGCGCTCATAGCCGGCAATGCCTGCGGTGCCATCGTGGCATCGCGGCTGCTGTGTTCGACCTCCTGTCCGACCTTGACCGAGTTGGAGACCTTTTTGCAGCAGCATCAGCGCGGAGCCGGTGCATGACATTGATGCTGCAGCATGAACCCGCCGATCCTGTACCCGGTCGGTTGCTGACGACCGGGCAGTCATTGGAGCATTGCGCGTTGGAGGTTTTTCAGCTGGCATCCGGCGATGTGTTAACCCGCAATGAGCTGTCGCGCGAATTGTGTCTGGTCCTGTTGTTTGGTTTTGGTCGGGTCAGTATTGCAGGACTGATGGCTGCCAGGATAGGCGGGAGGCTGTCACCCTTCGCCGGCCCGGGATATGCGGTATATGTGCCGGCGGGACGGCAGATCGCCTTTCGGGCTGAGGGGCTTTGCGAAGTGGCGCTCTGTTATGCGGCCGATTTACTGCGGCTGCATGAGCCACGTATTATCACGCCCGCAATGGTAACGATCTCGACCCGCGGCAGTGGCGTCACCGAGCGTATGATTCGCGATGTGCTTCCAGAGACCGAGCATGCCGCCAATCTCCTGGTGGTCGAGGTGATCACTCCCGGGGGGCACTGGTCGTCGTTTCCGCCGCACAAACATGACACCGACGATCCACCGTATGAAACCGCACTTGAGGAGGTCTATTACCACCGCTTCTCCCGGACTGGGGGTTTTGGAATTCAACGCGTCTATACTGATGATCGCACACTTGATGAAGTTATCACGCTCCGCGATGGTTGTGCAGTCGTCGTGCCACGCGGCTACCATCCAGTTTGCGCGGCACCAGGCTGTGATTTGTACTATTTGAACGTGATGGCAGGGCATCGCCGATCATGGCGGGTACGGATCGATCCTGATCACGTACCCTTCGCCTAATGAGTCGTCAGCGAATACCTTTCTGCGCCAAGGCGATCACTTGGCCGGCCTTGTTCTTGGTTATGAAGTTTGGCCCGGTTTCAAGGTCGGTCGTGGCTGGAATGATGCCATAGCGGGCGTCGTTCGCCATCAGCACGACTGCCAAGTATGCCTGCAGGAACGGCTGTTGGTCCATCGCGAAATCGGCTTTGCCCTCCTGGACGTCCTTGAGGTATTCGGCCGAGAGATCGAAACTGCCAATGAAAATCTTACGCTTCAGGCCGAGTTTTGCCACCGCTTCGACCGCCGGTACACCGCCGAGTTGAGCTGATAAGCCAAGCAGAGCATCAACCTTGGGATCACGCCGCAACAAGGCCTCGATCCTTGATTCGGTGGTCGATGGATCTTCGGTGGTCGGCAGTATGGTCACCTTGTGGCCGAACCCGACCTTGAAACCAGCGCAGCGATGATCAAGCGAGACGTTGCCGACCTCGTGATCGATACAGACGCCATCTTTCGCGCCCATAGCGGCGAGGCGCTTGCCGGCTGCTACGCCGGCTTCGTAATTGCCCTCGCCAATATACATTAGTGCATGAAGCTTTTGCACGTAGGTGCCGCCAGTATTGATCACGATCACCGGAATACCCTGCGCCTCGGCCTGTTTGATCGGGCCTTTCAATGCGGCGTAGTCGGGTACGGTCACGATCAACCCGGCCGGCTTCTGGTCGGCCGCGGCGCGGATCAGATCGGCCATGCGCACCATGTTGAAAGTGTTGGGCGCACGGTACTGGACTTCGACACCCATCTGCTTGGCGGCAAGATCGGCACCGTTCTTCTCGATCGACCAGAACGGATCGGTCGACTGGCCGTGCGTGACCATTTCGATCACTAGCTTCCGGGGGGCCGCTTGGGCGGTGGTGCCGGCGAGCGCCAAAGCGGCGACGGCGAGGAAGAGGCGGTTCAATGGTTTCATGCTATACTCCCTGATTTATTTTGATGATGGATAAGGCAAAGATCGGGCTTGGCACGCAGAAGCAGCACAGCCGGTTTCGCGGATTGTGTGCATCGACGATTTGGTATCGGTGGGTCGATAGGGAACTAGGGCCGAGCCTGTTTTTGACGGCGTTCGGCTTGCATGTTCACACCGTACCGGCGAGGTCTTCGGAGAGCACCTGCAACTCCTTCCCGCCGGCCATGAGATTCTGCAATTCGTCTGTGCTCGTTTCTGCTTTGCTGCCGTCGGCGATGGTGCGACCTCGGTTGAGGACGGTGAACCGATCACCGACCGCAAATGCGTGGCGGACGTTATGGGTGATGAAGATCACGCCAAGACCGTGGGCCTTTACCTGTCCGATATATTTCAGGACCATAGAAGTCTGCGCCACACCCAGGGCCGAGGTCGGTTCATCAAGGATCAGGACCTTGGCGCCGAAATACACCGCACGCGCGATCGCGACGCATTGGCGCTCTCCCCCGGATAGGGTCCCGACCGCCTGGCTTGGATCGCGTACATCGATGCCGATGCGGCGCATCTCGGCATGGACCACCCGATCACACGCGGCGAGATCCATCCTGGTGAACGGCCAGATGCCGTGGGTAGGCTCGCGCCCCATGAAAAAGTTCCGGGTGATCGACATAAGCGGAATCATCGCAAGATCCTGATAGACCGTGGCGATACCGGCATCGAGCGCATCACGCGGGCTGATGAAGCTGACGGGCGCGCCAGCGACCAGAAACTCACCGTCGCTCGGTCGATGGACGCCCGACAAGGTTTTGATCAGGGTGGATTTTCCGGCACCGTTGTCGCCCAGCAGGCATAGCACCTCGCCCGCGTAAACCCGGAGCGATACGCCGGCCAAGGCGATGACGTGGCCAAACTGCTTGCGCAGCTCGCGGACTTCGATGAGCGGAACCACGGCCATGTTACCGCTCTCCGGTGACGCGGCGACGGACCGCGTTATTGAAAATCACTGCGATCAGTAGCATCGCGCCGAGGAAGACTTGGAACCAGTCACTGTCAAAATTGGTGTAGGTAAGACCGATCGAAACCATGCCGAAGATCAGAGCGCCAAAAAATGCGCCAATCGCCGAGCCGTAGCCGCCGGTAAGCAGGCACCCCCCGATTACGGCCGCAATGATCGCTTCGAACTCCATCTGGTAGCCGCGCAGAGCGTCGGTCGATCCGGTGTCGGTCGCGGTAATGATGGCGACCAGCGCCGACGAGAGGGCAGTGCAGATGAACAGAATGGTCTTGACCCGGTTGACGGGTACGCCGGAATTACGCGCCGCGTTGGCATCGCCGCCGACGGCGAAAATCCAGTTGCCAAAGCGGGTTCGGAGGAGAACCCAAGTCGCGAGCGCCGTGATCACGACGAACCAGACGACCGAGATCGGTATGCCGTGAACCGACGGTGTGCCGTTCGGCAGTTTCGCGATGAGACCTTGAGCAGATAGCAGGGAAAACAGGCCGGTGAACGCATCGCCCGAGAACAATCCTCGCATCAGGCCATGACCTGCCGATCCATGGATGCCCGATAATATCGTGGTGCCGCCTGTCGCGAGCTTCAGCCCGACCAGTGACAATCCGCGCAGGATAAACAGAAATGCCAGAGTAACGATGAAGGATGGCAGCCGGGTGCGGATCACGATCTGCCCGTTCAGTGCACCAAAGCATGCCGCCATCAACATTGTGCCGGCGACCGCCAGCACCATCGGCCAGTGAAAGTCGACCAGGAGAGTACCGTAGATCAACCCTGCGAAGGCGACCATTGAGCCGATCGACAGATCGAACTCGCCGCCGATCATCAGGAGCGAGGCCGCGACCGACATAATGCCGAGTTCCGCAGCCGGGCGTAGCACTGTTATCATGCCTGCAAGACTGAACATGGTCGGACTGGCGGTGACCGCAAAAAACAGGATGACGACGATCAACCCGCCGATGGCACCAAGCTCCGGACGGCGCATCGCGCGGTGCAGCCACGATGCCTCGACCAGTCGCTCATCGGCAGTCCGTGCATCGATTGCGCCGCCTTCCGCAGGTTTTGCGCTCATTGTGCGCCACCGATGGCGGTAGGAGGGGGTAGACTCGGCCGGACGGTGTAAAATCGGGCGGTCATTTCCTGGATCCTCAGAACAGAATTTTCAGAACGCCTGTTCTTTATTTTTGTAGTTTTCGAATAAACAATCCACGGCGTCTGTCAAGTGAAGCGGATATTCTGGTTGAAGTGGGGTACTCGAAACTTTGCAGTTTGGCTGTGGCGGAGATGTGATAGGGATCTCGACCTCCGCTCAGGCATGCTGCAGGCCATCATCAGGATCGGCCCATTGGGGCGCTCTGTGCCGCCGCTTCGGCGATGGCCGATGCCGCGCGGCCGGCGGCGAAGTCAGGGCTGGGCGGGGTGCCCGCCAGGATGGTCGTGACAAAGTGATCCCATTGACGATGAAATGCTGTTTCGAAGCGGGAGAAGAAATCCTGTGCGGGTGGTGCAACGCGGATATGGTTGGCCGTCGCTTCGGTGAGCGCGAGGTTCAGCGGATTGTCGAGCCTCAGCACACCAGCGGCACCCAGAACTTCGAGGCGGAAGTCGAAGCCGAACCGGGCGCAGCGGGCATTGAGCACGATCGCCTGTGCGCCGTCCGCAAACGTCAAGACGGTCGACGCGGTGTCGAAATCGCCGCAGGCGGCGGCGCCGTCATCGACCAGTGCGCTGCCGCTTGCCTGCACCTGCACGGGTTGGCCGCCGAGCAGATGGCAGGCGAGGTCGTAGTCGTGGATCGCCATGTCGCGAAAGATGCCGCCAGAGCCTTGGAGAAAGGCGGCCGATGGTGCGTTGGCGTCGCGGTTAATGATGACGATCTGATTCGGTCGGCCAATCGCGCCCGCGTCGAGCCGTGCTTTCAGCGCAACGATATGGGGATCGAAGCGGCGATTGAATCCGACCATCAGCCGTGCGCCAGTGGCCGTGACGACGCCACCGCAGCGATCGATCCGCTCCAGCGACAGGTCGATCGGTTTTTCCGACAGGATCGCCTTGCCGGCGTGCGCGGCGTCCTCGATCAACTGAGCATGGGTATCGGTGGAACTTGCGATCAGCACGGCATCAATGGTTGGGTCAGCCAGGGCTTCTTGCCACGTGCGGGCGCCGGCACGATGACGGGCGGCGAGGGTGGCGGCGACTTCCGGGCGCTGATCGATGACGCAGGCCAGATGGGAGCGGGGATGAGCGGCGATGAGCGCGGCGTGGGAGACCCCAATTCGGCCGGCGCCGATTAGTGCCACGTTCAATTGCGTGGTCATGTCTTTGTCTCCGTTGCGAATTGATCGAGCGGGCGGCCAGGCAGGTCGCGCTCCCCAAACCGGTCATCCCACTGGCGCTGTACCTGTTCGAGTACGCGCATGGCGGGGAGAACGGAGCGGGCGGTAACCAGCGGTGACCTGCCATCCTGCAGGGCTATGATAAAATCGCGGGCAACGCGCCAAGCGTTCTGCTGCTCGGATTCGATTGTTTCAATGCCGGCGGCCGAAGTCATGGTGCCACCGATTTCATCGACGCGGTATGAATCCCGGTCGGTTATGGTCATCACCTCATAGAGGCGCTCCCGCGCGAGATAGGAGCCGGTGGCGATGATCGTGGCACCGTCCTCGGTTTCGATCATCAGGCCGATGTCCATCGGTATCCCGGTGACGGGATGGCTGTCGGGCATGAAGCCTTCGACGCGGCGCAGGCGCACCGATTCCGGATTGCCGCCGCCCGCGAGGAACAGGCCACAATCGACCAGATGGGTCATGTGGTGCCAGAGGATATTGTCGGTCCAGTCACGCCGGATGCCAGTGGCGCCGATATTGACTAGGCGGTGGATGCAGAAGCGCCCCTGCACCTGTACAATCCGTTCGGAGCGCTCCCGCACCCGGACGAGCAGCGGCGCCCGGCAGATACGAAAGCGCATCGGATGGCAAACCGCCATCATCACCCCGGCTGCATCCGCGGCCTCGACGAGGTGTTCACAGGCGGCAAGGGTCATAGCGAGCGGTATCTCGACCAGCGCCGGCTTGCCCGCAGTGATCGCGGCGAGCGCCATGGTTGCGTGATGTTCGCTGGGGCTGGCGATGATCACCGCATCGATCGCCGGATCGGCGAGGGCGGTATGCAGATCGGTTGTGACTTTGCGGTAGGCGAATCGCTCCGCGAAGTTGGCGGCGGCATCGTGGGTTTTGCCGACCAGTGTATGCAATATGCAATCAGTGCGATCCCGCAACGCCTCGGAATGCCAGGTGCCCATCATGCCATGGCCGATCATCAATATATTGACGGGGCGAGGCATGGCCGGGTCAGCCTCCTTTCGGTGCGGGGATGGGCAGGGGTTCGGCAAGGGTGAAGCCGGCGTCGCGCAGCAGTGAGGTGAGGTTGCGATGTCCGAGGCGTGCATAGGTGAGCGGGTCGGCTTTGGCCGGGTCTTGTTCGGCTTCCACCACCACCCAGCCCCGGTACGCCGCCGCCTTCAACGGGGCGAGCATGCCGGCAAAGTCGATGAATCCATCGCCCGGTACGGTGAACACACCGGCGATCACGGCATCGAGAAAACTGGTGTCTGCGGCACGGCTGGCGGTGAAGACATCGCGCCGGATATCCTTGCAATGCACGTGGCGGATGCGCGCCGCGTAGCTCGTGGCAAGCGTCGCGGGATTGGCACCGGCGAAGGTGGCGTGGCCAGAATCGAGCAGCAAGCCGACCTGGTCCTTGGTGCCGTCCATCAGCCGCGCGATATCCTCGGCGGACTCGATCACCGTGCCCATATGATGATGCACGACCAGAGCGATGCCGCGTTCGGCACAATGGGCCGCCAGATGATCGAGGCGCGCACACAGGGTCGGCCATTGGTCCGATCCCATGCGCGGGCCGCGGCTCAGCGGTATGGCGCGGTCGCTGTGGATGCAACCGGTGGTTTCAGCATAGATCAGCACCGGGGCATCGTTGGCGGCGAGCAGGTCCAAATGTGCCTGCAGTGCTTCGATTTCCCTCGGCGTATCGCGTTCGAGTAGACGGCCGCTATACCATCCCGAGATAAAGCGCAGTCCGTGCGCTGCGAGGGCGTCGCGCAGTGCGGCTGGATCTGATGGAAATTTATGACCGCGCTCGATCCCGGCGAAGCCCGCGCTGCGGGCCTCGGCAAGGCAGGTTTCGAGCGGCGTGGTGCCGCCGAGGTCAGGTAGATCGTCGTTGCTCCAGGCGATCGGATTGGTACCGAGATGGATCACGGTGGGTATCCTTCAGACGAGTTTCTGCTTTATCGTTGCCACATCGTAATCATGCCACGCCGCTTGGACGCTGGGCCGCGCCGAAACCTCCGGTACTGCGACATCCCACCACGCCCCGCCATCGGCGGTGCTGGCCATCGGATCGGTATCGATCACGATCACGCTGGTACGCGCGGCATCCCGGGCTGCCGCAAGGCAGATTTCCAGGGTTGCGATATCCGTGGCTCGTGCTGCAAATGCGCCGAGTGCCGCAGCGTGGGCGACAAAATCGATCGGGGCTTCGGCAACGTGGTAGGAGTCCATAAGCAGATTATTGAAAGGTGCGCCGCCCGTCGCCTGTTGCAGCCGGTTGATACAGCCGAAGCCCCGGTTATCGAGCACGATGATGATCAGCTTGAGACCCATGGTCACCGACGTGGCGATTTCGGAATTGAGCATCAGATACGACCCGTCGCCGAGCATCACGACGACCGTGCGGTCGGGGTGAGCCTGCTTGACACCGAGCCCGCCGGCGATCTCGTAGCCCATGCAGGAGAAGCCGTATTCGACATGATAACGACTGCCGCTCCCCGCCACAGGGGCGTCACCGCGGGCGCGCCAGAGCTTGTGCAGTTCGCCGGGCAGCCCGCCGGCGGCGCAGACGATGGTGCACTCATTGCCCAACACACGATCGACCGCGCCGATCACCTGCGCGTCCGACGGCAGGGCGGCCCCGGTTGGTGCGGTGAGGGTTTCACAGGCCTCGGACCATGAGCGCCGCGCCGCACTGGCGCGATCGGCCCAGGCCGCAGGGGCACGCCAGGCACCTAGCACTCGGCCAAGGGCCGCGAGCCCGCGTGCGGCATCGGCGACCAAGGGAATGCCGCCATGTTTTTCGGCATCGCGTGCTGCGACGTTCAGATGCAGGATGATGCGGCCATCCCTGGCGAACAGGGCGCGCGAACCGGTGGTGAAATCTTGCAGCCTAGTGCCAATCGCCAGGATCACGTCCGCATCGCGGGCGAGCGCATTGGCGGCCGCCGCGCCCGTGACGCCGATCGCGCCGCAGTTCTGCGGTCGATCGAAAGCGAGAGCGCCTTTTCCGGCCTGGGTTTCCGCGACCGGAACGTCATGCCGCGCCGCGAAATCGGCCAGGCTGGCGCGGGCGCCGGCATAATGCACCCCGCCCCCGGCAATGATTAGTGGCCGCGTGGCTTGGCTGAGGATGCGCGCGGCATTGGCCAGTTCAGCGGCATCTGGTTCGGGGGTACGTATGCGGCGGCAACGGGGGTCGAAAAAGGCCTCGGGGTAATCGAAAGCCTCGGCCTGGACATCCTGGCAGAGTGCCAAGGTAACCGGGCCGCAGTCGACCGGATCGGTCAGAATGGCAAGCGCGCGCGGCAGGGCGTCGAGCAGTTGTTCGGCGCGCATGATGCGGTCAAAATAGCGCGAGACTGGCCGAAAACAGTCATTGGCCGAGATGGTCGCGTCGGCAAATCCCTCGATCTGCTGCAGCACGGGATCGGGCCGCCGCGAGGCAAAAACATCACCCGGCAGTAACAGCACGGGCAGGCGGTTGACGTGTGCCAGGGCGGCGGCGGTCACCATGTTCAGCGCGCCAGGCCCGATCGATGTGGTACATGCCATCATGCGTCGCCGGTCGTGCGCCTTCGCAAACGCGACGGCGGCATGCGTCATTGCCTGTTCATTATGTGATCGAAAAGTCTGTATCTGGTTTCGATAGTGATAAAGAGCCTCACCCAGGCCAGCGACATTGCCATGACCAAAAATAGCCCAGACGCCGCCAAACAGCGCCACTTCGCGACCGTCGATGATGATTGACTGCGCGGCGAGATACCCCACCAGCGCTTGAGCGGCGGTCAATCGTAGAGTGGCCATGGTGTTTCCCTTTTCGCCCGGCGTGACGGCTGCCGGGCGTTTGGGAAGATGAAACAACAATTTCGGATTTGGTGCAATAGTAGAAAATTCATTCCGAAAAATATTGAATCCAGATTGACCGGCGATCAAAAACTGATTCTATCTGGACCATGGACAATACCGACATACCGCCTGGGGATTTCGATGGGCTACGCGCTGCCATCCTGGCCCGTCATACAACTCTGCCCAAACGTTTGGCACAGGTCGCGCGCTACGCGCTCGACAATCCGGATCGCATGGCGCTCTCGACCGTGGCCGAATTGGCTACAGCTTCTGGCGTGCAACCTTCAACGCTGGTGAGGTTCGCGCAGGGGTTCGGCTACACGGGTTTCACCGCGCTACAGCAGGTGTTTCGCTGTCGCTTGCGTGATGGATGGCCAGATTATCGTACGCGGCTCAATCGCGTGCGGTCTGAGACCGTCACCGAGCCAGGGCGGATTTTTGATCGATGCGTAGAGACCGCGGCGCTTTCGGTCAACGACTTGCTGCGTAGCGTACGTGCTGCCGAGTTCGACGACGCAGCAGCGCTGCTGGCCGATGCGGCGCATGTGTTCATTATTGGCCAGCGGCGGGCGTTTCCGGTGGCAGCGTATCTTGCCTATTCGTTGGGTAAACTCGAATTTCGAACGACCCTTCTTGATAACCTGGGTTCGATGGCGGACGTTCAGAGCGGCCAGATCGGTCCAGGCGACGTGCTGCTTGCGATCAGTTTCAGCCCCTATACTCCATTGACGATTGAGATTGCCGCGCTCGCGCGCGCGCATGGTGGAGCGGTGATCGCGATCACGGATTCAGCGTTCAGCCCGCTGTCGGATGGAGCGCAGGTGCGCCTCGAAGTCACGGAGGCGGATTTCGGCGCCTTCCGTTCGCTCTCTGCGACCATGGCTCTAGCAATGGCGCTCGCGATCGCAGGCGCGGAGCGTCGCGCTTCAGCATAGCGCAGGATCCATCACGATCTTGTCGAAGACGATTTAAAACATTGACGCACTAAGACGAAGGGCCAATAAATCGGCGTAACAGTCGAAATCCGTTTTAAGGATCGCCATGGGGGAGCCGCCGACAAAGGCTGATTCAGGGGAATCATCGTCCGACAAGCGAGTATCGCTTGTTGCGACAGGGGGAAATCTGCGTCGGGTAATTGATTTTTTCTTGCTGCCCTGGACCGGCGTTTTGATTGCCCTGGTGGTGATTTCCGTCAGCCTGAGCTTGGCGTCGCCTTATTTTCTCAGTTCCAGCAATATCATCGGCACCGTTGCTGTATATTTCTCATGGATCTGCATTGCCGGATTTGGTGAGGCAATGGTGATGATCGGTGGCGGGCTCGATCTGTCGGTTGGCTCGACAATGGGGTTGGCGGGGATGATTGCAGCACTCGTGTTGTCATCGGGTATGGGACTGGTGATCGCGATCCTGGCCGGGTTGGCCGCGGGCGCTGCGGTTGGGTTGGCCAACGGCTTGGTGATTACGCGGATTGGGCTCAATCCGTTCATCACGACGCTTGGTTCGCTCAGCATCGTGCGCGGCCTGACATTCGGGGTCGTTCAGGGCATGGCAGTTACACCTCCCGGTCACGGCGCCGGCGCGCTCTTCTCGGCGTTCGGCACCGGCAGCCTGATTGGTATTCCGAATCCGGTGCTGATCATGCTCGGGCTTGGAGTGGTCGTGCATGTGGTGATGACAACTAGGCCGTTCGGTCGCCATGTGTATGGGTTGGGCGGCAATGAGCAGGCTTCGCGGTTGCTGGGGCTCAACGTGAATAACTTGAAACTCAAGCTCTATGTTGCCTCGGGCATGCTCGCGGCGATTGGAGGCATGCTGCTCACCGCCAAGGCTGGCACTGCCCTGCCAGACGCTGCGACCGGCTATGAGTTGAAGGTAATCGCTGCCGTGATCATTGGAGGCACCAGCCTCGCCGGCGGGCGCGGCACGATCCCCGGCGTGCTGATCGGCGCAGCGCTGCTCGGAGCGATCAACGATGGCATCGTACTGCTCGGCATGGCCGGTTACTGGCAGCAACTGATCACCGGTCTGGTGATCGTTGCTGCGGCCTCGATTGATATTCTGCGCCGCCGGCTGGAACGGCTGCAAGTCGCATGAACAACAACCAAGGAGGAAATCAATGACTCGTACGTTCGTCATTCAACCAACTCGCCGGAGCCTGATCAGGAGTGCCGGCGCGGTGGCGGTGGCCGGGCTGGCGATGCCCGCTATCGCCCGTGAGGCGAAGCGCTATAGCATTGCCGTGGTGCCGAAATCACTCGATAATCCTGTATTCTACACCGCCCATTACGGTGCAATGCAGCGGGCAAAGGAACTTGGCGACGTCGATTTGATCTGGACCGCTTCGGCAACATCCGATGCCAGCCAGGAAGCCGAGATCATTCAGAATTTGATCACCCGCCATGTTGATGGCATGGCGATTGATGCCAATGCGCCGCAGCCTCTGATTGCGCCAATCAATGAGGCTGTCGATAAGGGGATTGTGACCATCACCTGGGATTCTGATGTGCCGGGCAGCAAGCGCGCAGTGTATTATGGCGTTGATAACACCAAGATGGGCGCCCGGATGGGTGAACAGGCGCTCAAATTCATGGGCAAGCCGGCCGGCAAGGTGATTTTGGTTTCGGGTGGGCCAGGGGCGACGAATCTGAACGCTCGACTGGCCGGGGTGAAGCAGGCGATGGGCAAGCACAAGGCGATCGAGTTCCTCGGCCCGTATTTCGACGATGACGATCTGACCAAGGGGCAGGAGTTGATGAACAATCTGCTTACCGCGCATCCGGACGCCGGAGCGATCGTAAATGTTGCGGCGGTGGCGTTCTTCGGCAAGGTTGCGGCGATGCCCAAACTGATTTCCAATCACGGCAAGGTTAAGATCATCGGGTCGGACGTATTGGCGCCGGAAATTCCGCTCGTGCAGAAAGGTTATGTGCAGGCGTTGGTCGGTCAGGATTACTGGGGCTGGGGGTATCAGACAGTCAGTATCATCCACAACATGCTGACCAACAAGCATTGCCGCTATCCCAAGCTGGTGCCGCAGCACATGCCGGTGGTGACAAAGGCGAACGCCGATCACTGGTCGAAAATATGGAAAGAGGCTGCGACGCCGGCGGGTGCGGCGCGGGCGTTCAAGGAGGCTCCGGTTGGGTGCATGGCGACGTAAATCATGTCCGATCCTATCCTGAGCCTGCACGGCATCCGCAAGAATTATGGGCCAGTGCGCGCCCTCGACGGGGTCGATTTCGCGATCATGCCAGGGGAGATCGTATCGCTGGTCGGTGATAACGGAGCGGGAAAATCAACCCTGGTGAAGATCATGTCCGGCGCGGTACAGCCGAGTGCAGGGCAGATCCGCTTCGAAGGCACGCCGGTGGTGTTCGCCTCTCCACATGACGCGCGCGACGCCGGGATCGAAACCGTTTATCAGGACTTGGCGGTGGTGCCGGAACTCGACGCCGAGGCCAATCTGTTCCTCGGCCGCGAATGGACTGGAACGGGGTTACTGTCGCGGTTCTTTCTCGACCGCAAGCGTATGCGTGCCGCGGCGGAGGCCCACATCCGTTCACTCAAGGTTAATCTCAAATCGATCCGTCAGCCGGTCGGGTTGCTGTCTGGTGGGCAGAGGCAGAGTGTTGCGGTGGCGCGTTCAATCTTGTGGGGCCGCAAGGTAATCATTCTCGATGAACCGACTGCGGCGCTCGGAGTGCGGGAATCACGCGGTGTGCTCGACCTGATTTTGGAATTACGGGCACGCAACTTTGCTGTTCTTATGGTTAGTCATTCGATGCCACATGTTTTCGAAGTGTCCGACCGGATTTTCGTGTTGCGCCAGGGGCGGAGCGCCGCCGTGCTCGACCGGCATGGCACGACGATGAACGAGATCGTTGGTTTGATTACCGGGATTCCTGTATCGGCGGATATGACTAGTGCGGAATAAAGCGGCGGACCAACGGGGGAGATCAATCGCGATCCCTGCCGTAGGCCCGTAGCAAGTGCAGGATGACCACACCCCAGGCGGTTATTCGGATATGAACGTGCATGTTCAGCCCAAGCAGCATCGAAATCAGGATGGTGAGGATGACCGTGCGGCCGGCGGCAGTGAGGTCGTTGGCCGATGGTGTTGCAACCTTTTCCATTTGAAGCTCCGGCGCCGGACCGCTGCACGCGGTTGACGGCATTCTGCGGTGGTATATTGCTTCGATCTCAAGGGATTTATGGACGCAGATCCAAGGAACCGTCGATTGCCAGCCGAGACCCAAAGCGGAGCACGCACGCCGGTGCTCGAAGTCGTGGACGTCGCGAAAACCTATGGTCACGTCACCGCCTTACGCGGCGTCTCGTTCGCCGTCCATGCCGGCGAGGTGGTCGGGCTTGTTGGCGATAACGGCGCCGGTAAGTCGACCATGGTGAACATCATCGCCGGTGCCATCCGCCCATCGTCCGGCGCGGTAAAAGTTGACGGTGTTGAGACCAATTTCGCCTCCGCGCTTGATGCCCGCAACGCCGGTATCGAGGCGGTCTATCAGGATCTTGCCCTCTCGCTCGACTTGGATATCTGGGAAAATATCTTCCTTGGCCGCGAAACACTACGCCCCGGCGTGCTCGGCCGACTCGGGTTGCTCGACAAACGGGCGATGCAGCTTCGCGCGGCGGATGAACTTGGCCGCACTGCGATTCGCGTCGGTTCGATCCGGACCAGATGCCGTGCGCTCTCCGGCGGTCAGCGCCAAGCTGTCGCGGTCGCGCGTGGGTTGATCTGGGGCTCCAAGCTGTTGTTGATGGACGAGCCGACCGCGGCCCTCGGCGTAGAGCAGCAGGCCAAGGTCGGCGAATTGATCAAGGCGGTACGCGCGCGCGGCATACCGGTCGTGCTGGTCAGCCACAACATGCCGCAAGTCCATGCGTTGTGCGACCGCATTGTGGTGCTGTTTCAGGGCCGCAAGATCGCTGACAACCCGGCCGCCGGCAGGACGATCGAGGACACCATCGCGAGCATCACGGGCAAGGAGCCGCCGACATGAGGACCGGATCGCGAATGAGGGCGATCGAGTTTCTCTCCCGTGCAGGTGAGTTGTGGACGCTTGCCATACTTCTCGCTTTAATCGCGGTCTTCGGCATCGCGAGTTCCGATTTCTTCAGCCGTGCGAGTTGGCTTGCCACCTCGCAGTTCGCCGTCGAGTATCTGCTGCTGGGCCTCGGCGAGACGTTCGTCATTATCACCGGCGGCATCGACCTTTCGGTCGGCGCCATTCTCGGCTTCTCGGGCATGGTGGGGGCCCTGGTAATGCGCGCACTGATCCATCGGCACGTTGGAACCCCCCTCGATCTTGTGGCCGGTGTCGTTGCTGCCCTCGCGGCGGGCACCTTTGTTGGCTGGTTGAACGGCCAGGCGATCACCCGACTGAACCTGACACCGTTCGTCGTCACACTCGGCATGCTCAGCATGTGCACCGGCGGGATCTATCTGCTCAATAATGGCGGCAATATCGATACGATCCCTGACATCATCGGCACACTCGGGTCTTTCGCTATGGGAGGGTGGCTGCCCGTGACGGTGCTGATTACCGCGGTTGCTGCTCTCGTCTCGGCGGTTCTATTATCCCAGACACGCTTTGGCCTGCGCACATACGCCATCGGCTCCAACCCGCTCGGCGCGGGCCGGGCGGGAATCGACGTGCGGCGCCATCTCGTGAAAATCTACATGCTCTCCGGATTCCTTGCCGCGATTGCCGGGCTGATGGTGATGGCTCGTTTCGCCTCCGCGTCCGTTCAGGCCGGCGCTAACGATGAACTGGACGCCATCACTGCCGTCGTTATCGGTGGCGCCAGCTTGTTCGGTGGTCGCGGCACGATTCTCGGCACCGTCATCGGCAGTTTCGTGATTACCGTGATGGTGACGGGCCTAATACTGATGGGAGTTCAACCCTTCTGGCAACAGGTTGCTGTCGGTGCCATCCTGATCTTCGCGGTGGCGATGGACCAGTTGCGCGACCGTCTTCTCGACAGTTTGTGACAACAATGAAAGGGAGTCGACAATGAACAGGAAAACAAAAACGGCCGTTCTCGTCGTCGGCGCGTTCGCCGCGATGATGGGCGTGCAAAGGGCGGAGGCTGAGGCGAAAACCTATACGATTGCCCTGGTTCCAGGCATCGCGACCGATCCGTTCTACATCACGATGCAGCGCGGCGCCGCGGCCGAGGCAAAGAAGCTCGGCGTCCATCTCATCTGGCAGGGGGGCGCGTCCTTCTCACCGGAAACCCAGATCCCGATCCTCCAAGCGCTGCTTGCGAAGCATCCGGACGCGCTGGTGATTGCGCCGACGAACAAGACCGCCCTCATCAACCCGATCAAGCAGTATGTGGCAGCGAAAATCCCGACGATTTCGGTCGATACGACCATCACGGATGATAGCCTGCTAAAGGCGCGCATCACTTCGAACAATACCCAGGGGGGCGCCGCGGCAGCAGACGCCATCGCGAAATCCGCCGATGAGAAGGGCGACGTCGCGATCATCAACGTCAAGCCCGGCATCTCGACGACCGATGCGCGGCAGAAAGGCTTTCTTTCGGAGATGAAAAAATATCCGCATATGAAGGTCATCGCGACCGAATACGACGATGATAGCCCAACCAAGGCCTTCGCTGACACCCAGCTTCTGCTGTTGAAATATCCGCACCTCGTTGGCGTTTTTGGCACCAACGTGTTTTCCGCCCAGGGTGCGGGCAAGGCGGTCGAGACCTCGGGTCGGAAAGGCAAGGTGAACGTCGTTGGCTACGACGCCGAGCCGGGCGAAGTGAAGTTGCTCAAACAGGGTGTCATCACCACTCTTATCGTCCAGCAGCCAGCGAAGGAAGGCGCGCTTGGGGTGAAATATGCTTACGATATTCTCACCGGACACGCTGGCAAAGTGCCGAAATCAAGGCTGCTCACCAATGTCACGGCGACGACTCAGAACGCAAACGATCCCAATATTGCGAAATATTTCTATAAATCAAATCTGGCGCAGTAGCGTTAGCACCCATCCGGGGCGTCTTTTTGTGCCACCGGATGGGGCCACGGAGCGGCGACCTATGCTCCGGCCTCCGGCGGTCGTCCTCAGGCGGCTGCGGCAAGGCCGATCAGGCAGGGGAGGGAGCTGAGATCGGCTTGCCGCGTGGCTACCATATCGAGACCTGCCCGTTCCGGGCGTTCCAGGACGGGATGGAGACAGCCACCCGCAAGTCACGACCTTGTAATACGCTGAACTCGGTTCTGTGGGGCGAACTCCTTGCCAAGCGGCGGCGGAGCCTCTTGCGGAGGTTAGGGCGGATATGACAGAGACGACGCGGCTCGACCGGGCCGGCAGTTAAAACGCGATCGTGAACTCCGCCTGCGCCAGAACGGCATTAGGCTCAATTTTCATGCGGTCCTGCGCGTCCGGAATGCCGCCGCCAGGATGCAGGATACATTGCAAATCGGGCGTCGCGGTCAGCCACGGCGTAATCCGCGCGGTATAGTCCAGCTCGAAATCCGTCTCCACGCTCGGAATCGGTTTATCAGCACCGCCGAAAGTGTTCTGAGCGCGAATCAGATGTAAGCGTCCGCCAGAGGCCGTTGGCCTAGTTTTGGGCAGGACGTCAGGACTTCTGGTCGATCATCCAGGGTAGGAGTTCATTGCGTGCCTATCCGGTTAAGTCAGACACCCACTACATGTGGGGTGGACCCATGCTCCCGAATAAAGCTGGGCATAGGTTGGCGCCTCGGCGCCGC
>NZ_NCJX01000044.1:0-37833 GCF_002282635.1 Acidiphilium sp. 34-64-41
GAGGGCGGCGAGGAAGCGGGTGGTGAGGTTTTGCAGGCGGGTCCAGATCAGATTGACCATCGGGACGGGGACGTAACCGGCCGGGCCGTGTTCGGCCACTGTGTCGCACAGCGCGTTCATCATGACGATGAAGCAGCGGATGACGAACGGGGGATTGGTTGGGGTTGCTGACACGCGAGGATCATACGCCGGAGGGGTGGGGGGTGAGAAAGCAGAAATTTCCGGCGCAACCCGGCCTTCGCCCCACAACAGCAACACCCCGCCCCGCCGAAATGCAAAAAAACGGCCCGTCGGGGGCAATCGCGTGATTTTCCGCTTGTTCAACAACGCGTTTGATGGCTTCGATGCTAGCGCATGAAGATGTCCGATCGAACCCGGGATCGAAATTTGTGAAGAGCGACGTCGATCGCTGGTTGATCGCCGCCGTGCTGGGACTGGCGGCACTCGCCGTGCTGTTCTGGCCACAACCAAACGGCAAACGCGATTGGCACACCGGATTGCGCCACCCCGCCCTGTGGGTGCTGCTGTCGCTCGCCGCCAGCTTCGCCGCGACCGCCTGGCTGCGCGGACGCGGTATCGTCGTGCTCGGCTTGCTCCCATTCCTTGGCACACTCTGGCCCCGACGCACCACCCCACCCAACCCACCACCCCAGCCGCCCCGCGCGGCACCACCGCCCAAAATAATGTCGCGCGCCGAAGCCCTCGATGTGTTCGGCCTCACCCCCAGCACGACACGCGAAGAAGTGCTTGAAGCCTACCGGCATATGCTGTGGTTCGCGAACCCCGATCACGGCGGCTCCGAATGGCTGATCGATAAATTGAACGAAGCCCGCGACGTCCTGCTCAAACGGTGACACCCCAGCATGAGATCCAGGGTTTTTGCGTGTGAGCCTTGGGTAAGGACGGCGGAGGGAGAGCCCCTGGCCTTGCTGACCCAAGGGCCACAAGCAAAGGCCCCAGGGTCGCCCGCGCGGGTTTTCAGGGCGTGCCGGGGTGTGGGATGTCTGCCAAAATGATACTTGACATATTCTTGTTTTATTATGAAGTTAAGTCAGTAAGCGTCGCGCCCATCTAGAAACGGGGACGCGGGAAACAAGAGAAAATGAGCGTATCGAGGGAATATGACCAAGCCAAACCGCCGCGACATGTTCAGGTTGGGTGCTGCTGCTGGGGCGGCGCTGATTGCGGCTTCGGGCCGTGGGGCGCGTGCGGTGCCGCCGCTTGGCGCGCCGCCGGCCGATGATGCCTGGTCGAATTCATTGGGTCATGGGGTTGATAGCAAGCCGTATGGCTCGCCCTCGCGGTTCGAGAAGAATGTGGTGCGGCGGTATGTGCCGTGGCTCTCGCCGACGCGGGATGCCGATGCGAGCATGACGCCGTTGCAGGATCAGCCGGGGATCATCACGTCGAACGGGGTGTTTTTCGAGCGGTATCATGCGGGGGTGCCGCAGGTTGATCCGAAGGCGTTCCGGCTGATGATCAGCGGGCGGGTCAAGAAGCCGCTGTTGCTGACGCTGGATCAGTTGATGCGGTATCCTTCGGTGTCGCGGATCCATTTCATCGAGTGTCCGGCGAACGGGGCGACCGAGTGGCCGGCGGCGCAGTTGAATTCGTTGCAGTTGACGCATGGGATGATCGGCTGTGCGGAGTGGACCGGCGTGTTGCTGTCGACGTTGCTTGACGAGGCCGGGTTGTATCCGGACAGCCGGTGGGTGACCGCGACGGGTTCGGATGGCGCGCATATGAACCGCAGCCTGCCGATGATGAAATGCCTCGATGATTGCATGATTGCGTGGGGGCAGAACGGCGAGGCGGTGCGGCCGGAGCAGGGGTATCCGGCGCGGTTGGTGGTGCCGGGCTGGCAGGGCAATGTGAACGTGAAGTGGCTGCGCGAAATTCAGGTCGGGCGCGAGCCGTGGATTACCCGTGAGGAGACCAGCGAGTACAGCGAGTTGCTGGGCGATGGGACATCGCTCGGGTTCACCTGGGTGATGGACGCGAAATCGGTGATTACGTTTCCGTGCCCGGAGAAACCGTTGACGCAGGGGCCGGGATTTTACGAGATCAGGGGGCTCGCGTGGAGCGGCCGCGGCAAGGTGAAATACGTGGATATTTCGCTGGATGGCGGGGTGAATTTCCAGCGCGCTAGGCTTGATAACCCGATTCTCGACAAATGCATGACGCGGTTCACGCTGCCGTGGTGGTGGGATGGCAAGCCAGCGCTGATCCAGTCACGCGTGACGGATGAGACGGGGTATGTGCAGCCGACGATTGTGAACAATGTTCAGCTCTCGTAAGGGTTTTGCGGCTCTGGTGGGTTTTGCGATGCTGGGCGCGCAGGCCGGTGCGGCGCAGACGCCGCCGCCGGGTTCGCCGCATGACGGCAATGCGGCGAAGAATTATGCCGGAATCGTATCGAAAAAGAATTTGCAGATCTGGCGGGCTGAGGGTGACGGCGACGGCACGCTCGCGCACGACAAGCCGGCGACCAAGCCTGGTTATTATGGCATTGGTGCGGTGCCGAGCGCTGCCCAGATTGCGGGCTGGACGATTGCGGTGCCGCCGAGCGGCGCCAATCTGCCGGCGGGATCGGGCACGGCGGCGGCGGGGGCGACGATTTATGCCAGCCATTGTGCGATGTGCCATGGCGGGTTTGGCGAAGGAGCGCATAATTATCCGGCGCTGGTCGGTGGGGTGGGCTCGTTGGGCGGATCGAGTCCGCAGAAGACGGTGGGCAGTTACTGGCCCTATGCGACGACGGTCTGGGATTACATCAACCGGGCGATGCCGTTCTATGCGCCGCATACGCTGAAGCCGGATGAGGTCTATGCGTTGACCTCCTATATTTTGAACATGAACGGTGTGACGAAGAGCAATTGGGTTGCCGATGCGAAATCGGTGCCGTTGGTCAAGATGCCGAACCGCAATGCGTTCAACTGGAAAGATCCACGCCCGGTGACGCATAACATTGCTTGCATGAAGAATTGCGTCAGTCCATCTTCGATCAAGATTACGTCGAATGCGGTGACGATGAACCTGACCCCGCGGATGACCGGGCCGGTGGATCATATGAAGGCTGGGCAATGAAGGGAGAGATCATGAAGGCGATTGCGGCGATGCTTGCGGTATGTTTTCTGCCCTGTGCCGCGCTGGCGGCGACACCGGCTGAGATTGCGGCCGGGCAAAAGATTGCTGAGACGACGACGCTGGGGAATTGCGATGCCTGCCATATGTTTCAGGGCGCGGATGAGGCCGGCAATATCGGGCCGGTGCTGAAGGATGTGAAGGCGATGGTGCCGGACCGCAAGCTGTTTTACGCGATCATCTATGATGAAGAGGCGCGGAATCCACAGACCATCATGCCGGCGTTCGGCAAGAACCAGATACTGACACCAAAGCAGATCAATGAAGTCATCGACTTCATGTACACAAAGTAAGCGAGGACATATGACCGAGATCGAAGGATTGACACTGAGCGCGCCGAGCCGGCGAACGGTATTGGCTGCGGTGGCGGCGGGAACGGCGGCGGGGCTGATGCGCCCGGCGTTGTCGTTCGCGGCGGCGGCGGCGGCGCCGCGTGCGTCGTCTTATCCGGCCAAGGCGTTCATCCAGCATTCGCAGGATGCGACGTTGCAGGCGATGTTCGGCACATCGAGCGTGACCGCATCGGCCGATGTGAAGATGGATGCGCCGGATATTGCGGAGAACGGTGCGGTGGTGCCGGTTTCGTTCGATGCGAATGCGCCGAAGGTGACGGCGGCGGCGATTCTGGCGCTCGATAATCCGTTCGTGATGGCGTGCGCCTATAAGATTCCGGAGGGCACGAGCCCCGCGATTGCCAGCCGGATCAAACTTGGCAAGACGACCAAGGTTGTTTCGGTAGTGCAGTCGGGCGGCAAGCTCATAAGCGCGTCCAAGCAGGTTAAAGTCACGCTTGGCGGCTGCGGTTAAGGAGAGGTTTCATGGCACATCAAATTCTGGTTCATGCGATGTCATCGGGCGGGAGCACTACCGTCGAGGCGTTGATCAAGCATCCGATGGATAGCGGTTTCGTCAAGGACAAGGCGGGGAAAATCATTCCGGCGCATTATATCGAGGTGATCGAGTTTACCCATAAGGGTAAGATCGTGCTGACCGGATATTGGGGGCCGGCGGTTTCGAAGAATCCGTTCATCAAGTTCTCGTTCAAGGGCGGCAAGTCGGGCGATCCGATCGGCATTTCCTGGGTGGACAACAAGGGTGAAACCGCGGCGACGTCATCGAACATCATGTAGCGGGCTGGGCGTATTCTGTCGGGGAGGGTGGAACGAATGAAGTTGGCGTTGATCGTACTGGCGTCGCTGTTGGCGGCGCCTTTGGCGCAGGCGGCGAGCCAGCCTGACCCGGCGGCGGATTTGCAGAGTTTTCAGCGGTATTTTCTGAAGCGGTTTCCCAAGGTGCCGCTGGCTGCCTATGTCAACGGGCCGTATAATTTCAGCAAATCCGAGCGGGATCAGTGGAAGCAGATCATCGAGTTTCCGCCCTACGCGTTTGCGGTGGCGGATGGCAAGACACTGTTCGATACGAAATTCGCGAACGGCAAGACCTATGCTTCGTGTTTTCCGAACGGCGGCATCGGGATTGCGCAGACTTATCCGATGTTCGATGCGAAGACCGGCCGCGTGGTGCCGCTCGGGGTTGCGATAAACCGGTGCCGGGTTGCCAATGGGGCGGCGAAGCTGAGCCTGACGACCGGCAAGCTTGCGGATATCGAGGCGTATATGACATCGACCTCGGATGGTAAGCCGATCGATGTGGTTGTTCCGCATGATCCGCGGGCGCTGGCGGCGTATCAGGCGGGCAAGGAATATTTCTATTCGCGGCGCGGGCAGTTGAATTTTTCCTGTGCGAGTTGCCACGTGCAGGCGGCGGGGATGCATTTGCGCGGTGACGTGCTGGCGCCGGCGCTGGGGCTGACGGCGTCGTTTCCGCTGTATCGGTCATCGTGGGGCGATGTGGGGACGCTGGTGCGCCGGTTCATCGGGTGTAACAAGAAAGTCAAGGCGGAGCCTGAGGCGGCGGATAGTACGGCGTATCGGGATCTCGCGTATTTCATGACCTATATGAATAATGGCTTGCCGATTGCAGGACCGGGGGCGCGGCCATGAGGGGTTTTCGTTGCGGAGTCGTGCTGGTTGGATTGCTGGTTCCGGCGGCGGCCGGTGCGGCGGTTGGGAGCAAAACTAGTGCGGCGGCGGCGATAGCTGCGGCGCAGGCGGAGATGAAGCTGGCCGCATCGATGCAGGATCAGTGGATCGCCACGGTGGCAGCGATGAAAGATGCGAGGCTGGCGCTGAAACAGGGCGATTTTGCCGCGGCGGAGACGGCGGCGGTGCATGCGAAGGCGCTGGCTTCGCTTTCGGTTGAACAGGCGAAAGCGCAGCGGACATTATGGGTGAACGAGGCCGTGCATTGATCGGCTCGCGTGGCGTGACTGTGATGGGCGGACCGGTGGGGATTTCATGATGCGGACGACGCGACGGGCCGTGATGATGGCGGCGGCGAGCACGGCGCTGCTGCCGCGGGTCTCGTTTTCGGCGGCGGATGAGTACGATGTGCCGATGCAGGGCGATGTGCGGATCATTCACCAAACCGATACGCATGCGAACGCGCGGCCGGTGCAGTTTCGTGAGCCGAATCAGAACATCGGGGTTGGTGGGGCGATCGGCCAGCCGCCGCATCTGGTGGGCAGGAATTTCCTGGAAATGTACCATATGCAGTCGGGCACCAGGGACGCGCATGCGTTCACGTTTCTGGAGTTCGAACAACTCGCGCATCGGTTTGGCAGGCTCGGCGGATTTGCCGAGATGAAGACGGTGATCGACACGCTGCGCGCCGGGGCGGGTGCGGGCAAGTCTATGCTGCTGGATGGCGGGGATTTATGCCAGGGCACGGGCGTTGCCAATCTGACCGGCGGGCTGAGCATGGTTGAGCTGGGCAATCTGCTCGGCATCGATGCGATGACCGGGCACTGGGAATTCACCTACGGCCAGGACGGGCTTGGCAAGATCATCGAGGCGCTGCACGGCACGTTCATTGCGCAGAACGTGTTTTTATCGGCCGAGGCGGGGATGATGGGGGCCGCGGCGTTTGATCAGAGCACCGGCCAGGTGTTTCCACCCTATGTGATCAAGGAATTGGGGGCGTATCGGGTTGGCGTGATCGGGCAGGCGTTTCCGTATGTGCCGATTGCGCATCCGCGCCGGTTCGTGCCGGATTGGCGGTTCGGGATTCATGCTGACAATTTGCAGAAGATGATCGACGCATTGCGTCAGACGCATAAGGTCGATGCGGTGCTGCTGCTGTCGCACAATGGCATGGCGGTGGATTTGAAACTGGCCTCGGAGGTGACGGGGCTGGATATTATTCTGGGTGGTCATACCCATGATGCGGTGCCGGCGCCGGTGCTGGTGAAGAATGCCGGCGGCACCACGATTGTGACCAATGCCGGGACGGCCGGCAAGTTCATTGCCGTGCTCGATCTGGAACTTGGCAAAGGCAGGCTCAAGGATCTGCATTATCGGTTGTTGCCGATCTATACCGATCGGATCAAGCCGGATGCCACGGTGCGGGAAGCGATCGAGGCGGCGGATGCGCCGCACCGGGCGATGCTGGGCGAGACACTCGCGACGACCGAGGTATTGTTATATAGGCGCAATAATTTCTATGGCTCGGTTGATCAGGTGATCATGGATGCGCTGCGCGAGGAGATGGATGCGCAGATTGCGTTTTCGCCAGGATTTCGCTGGGGTAATTCGTTCCTGAGCGGCACTGCGTTGACGATGGGCGATTTGCTGACGGAGACCGCCATCACGTATCCGATGGCGTATGTGGCGATGATGACGGGGGCGGATATCAAGGCGATGATGGAGGATGTCTGCGATAATCTGTTCAATCCGAACCCGTATTACCAGCAGGGCGGCGACATGATCCGCGTTGGTGGGATGAATTATGCCTGCGCGCCGGCCAAGTTGATCGGGCATCGGATCAGCGAGATGGTGCTCGACAACGGCGAGACGGTCGAGGCGGGCAAGACCTATAAGATTGTGAGTTGGGCTTCGGTTTCGTTGCCACAGACCGGCAAGCCGGTGTGGGAGGTGGTGGCCGCCAATCTGAAACGTAAGAAGACCGTGCGGCTCATTAAACCCAACCAGGTCAAGCTGATCGGGGTTGCGGGGAATCCTGGTTACGCCGTCTGATTGCCCAGTTGATCCTCAGGGTGACGCTGCCAGGGTGCGCAGCGGGATCGCCTGCATGACGCCGCTGTTGGTGCCGATGAAATAGGTGCCGCCGATCGCCACACCGTTCTGCGGGCCGTAGCCGCCCTGTTTTTGGTTGTAGGTGTGCAGGATTTTGCCGGTGCTGCGTGCGAGGGTGAAGATGGTGCCGTTGCCGGTCGGCTGGATCACGTCGTTGCCGACGATGGTGGGGGCGGCTTTCATGCCGATTTTGAGGGGTTGGGTCCAGCGGATGGCGCCGGTTGCGGCATCAATCGCGTATTCATCATGCGTCACCGGGCTGCCGGTGTAGATGATGCCGCCGGCGATGGCGGGGACCGCGTCCTTGTTGCGCGGCGGGGTTTTGCCGGTGCCGAGGATGCGGCTCCAGAGGATTTTGCCGGAGGCGAGGTCGATCGCGAGTTCTTCGGAGCTCGATGTCGTGGTCTGGCCCGGCGTGCGGATTTCGATCTGGCCGATCGTCGCGTTGCCGGCGACCGCCCAGGTGCCGTCGCCGCCGCTGCTGGAGAAGATATGGTCGGGGTGGATGGTCCAGAGACGTTTGCCGGTGGCGGCATCGAGCGCGTAGATATTGCTCGGGTGCGTGCCGCCCATGATGAGGATGTTCCGCCGCGGATCGAAGGTGGCGGAGGACATGCTGACGAAGGATTTGATCGGGGTGCGCCATTTCAGAGCGCCGGTTGCGGCATCGAGCGCGTAGACATGGCCATCGCCGTTGCCGAACATTAGCGTGCCGTTGGCGAAGGCGGCACTCGGCATATCCTCGCCCTTGGTCGTGTAGGACCAGACCAGCGCGCCGGTGGCGGCATCGACCGCATCGACCGCCGAGACATCGGTGCCGCGCGTGACGGCGGCCCCTTTGACGGCGAATTTGCCGGCGTGGCTGAAGGCGAACACGGAATTGCCGGCACCCACGAACACCAGCTGGCGGCTGCCGACCGTGGCAACGACGGGTGTGGTCATGAGCTGGTTATAGGCGTTGAACGACCAGAGCAGGCGGCCGGTGCGGGCATCGAGCTTGTAGAGAAACCCGTTGTCGTTGGGTGCGTAGACCGCGCCATCGACCAGGGCGACGCCGATCGGGAAACCGACCAGATCGCGGATGATGGTGGGGTTTTTGACCGATTTGCGGGCGGTGGCGGCACCTGGCACTTCGAAATGCCAGGCGACGGCGGGGAAGGATGATTTCAGCGCGGCGTTGTGACCAGGTTGCATGGCATACATCGGCCATGACGAGGGTGTGCCGGCGGCGTGGGCGGTTGCGGTCAGGGCCGCGAGCGCTGCCATGATGGCGGTGGTTTTGGTTGTGCGTGTCATGGTCGGTCTTCCTGGTGGCGCCGCGTTGGGGTCGCGATCGGATTATTTGGCGTATTGATAGCCGGCGAGCTGGAATTGCGGGATGGTGCCGACCACGCCCGGGGTGAGCACGGCGCCGGGGACGAGGTGGTTGGTGAATTCGGCGGCCATTGCAGGGTGGGAGAGTTTGTCCGGGTTGATCGATTTTGTGAGCACGCCCATGGTGAGTTCCCAAACCTCGTTATGGCAGGCGCAGAAAACCGCGCCGCGCTGCTGGAGCACGGCAATGCTGTTATCGAGCGGGGAGAACACGCCGGTCGGGTCGTTGTAGTCGGCGGCGTTGGCTTTGGCGGCCTTGGGCAGTTCGATCCAGGTGTTCGATTTGTATTTGCCGCCGGTGAAGGCGCTCAGATATTTGTCCCAGATGTAGTCGTCGTACAGGGCGAGATGCGCGGTGCCGTGGGTTGCCGAAACCGCGATGAAATCGGGGTGTTTCCAGGACCAGATCTGCGCGTTCATGGCGTTGCGCATCAGGTTCAGCCAGGGGCTGGCGAGATCGGTGTTGTCCCACACCTGTTTTGGGCCGCCGCTGTAGGCGAACAGCAAATGGAGGGCTTCGCTGTCATATTGGTCGGTGTTGGTCAGGATCATTGGCACGGATTTGAAGTCGCGCCGGCGCGGTGCCTTGGCGAGGGCTGCGGTGAACGCCTTGAGTTTGGTGGCGTGCGGCGGCACGAGGCTGGCGCCCATGCTGTTCGCGGCTTCGGCGGTGCCGATCGGTGCGAGGGCGGCGCCGATGGCGGCGATGCCGATGCCGGCGGCCGGCATGGCGAGCGTGGCGCGGCGGGTGAGGGGGCGCTGCGGATCGTGGGCGGTAGGGTCGGTCATGGTTGGTCCTCCTGGTGATGGCGTTATGGTGCGGCGCCCAGCATGTGGCCGTTCACTGGTTTGCCGTACATTGAGTATTTGTTGTTGTGGTATTTGCTCCGGGTGGCCGCGACCGAATTGGTGAAGCGCGGGTCCTGCGGGCGGTTCTGGCTGTCGATATAGGTTGCGACATCCCAGGACTGCTGGACGCTGAGCGTGCCGACCGCGCCATAGGGCATGTTGGCGTGGACGAAGGCGGCGGCGTTTTTGATGCTGCCCATACCGGCGCCCCAGTTGAAGGATTTGTCGCCCCAGAGTGCGGGAAACACGGTCTGGCCGCGTGCGTACTGGCCCTGACCGTCCGCACCGTGGCAGAGCGCGCAGTTTGATGCGTAGACCGCCGCACCGGTGGCGTAGGTCGCCGGTTTGGGCGGTGGGGCGAGTTTGGGATAGCCGCGCCCGGCGAGTGGCGTACCGGTGGGGGCGCCGCTCGTCAGCCAGTAGGCATAGGCTTCGAGGGCGACGATGGTCGGGCTGCCGAGCGCGGGCACTTTGCCGTTTTCGCTGTAGGCGAAGCAGCCTTGCAGCCGCATGCCGAAGCTGTTGACCTTGCCGTTTTTCGAGCGGTAGGCGGGGTAGGCGTTGTAGGCGGCCCACATCGGCGCGGAACCGGCGAGGCGGCCGGCATCGAGGTGGCAGTTGCTGCAGTTCAGCGCGTTGCCGATGACGCCTTTTTCGAAGATCGTGGTGTGGCGGAAGATGTTTTCGCCCCGTTTGACGGCATCGCCGAATTTGCCGCCGGGCATGGCGCTGGCCGGCGGTGGGGTGAAGGCGAGCGGGCCGGGCGGCGGGGCGGCGTGCGAGGTCGAGGCGAGAAGAGTCAGGGCGAGCAGGGGGGCTGCGAGGGTTTGGCGCATCATTTTGCTCCCTTGGCGGCGCCGGGTTTGGGCAGGGCGGTCGGGTTGGCGGCGAGGGCCGCGTAGTAGGCGGCGACCGCTTCGATTTGCGTGTTGCTGAGTTTGCCGGCGACGTTGCGCATCAGATGCAGCGGATCGTTCTTGCGGCTGTGTTTCTGCCAGTCGGTGAGTTGCGCGGCGAGGTATTGTTTCGGCTGGCCGGCGAGGCGGGGGAATTGGGCGCCGACGCCGATGCCGTACGGGCCGTGGCAGGATGCGCAGGACGGCAGGCCGGTGAGCTGGTGGTTCCATGCGCCGTTGAGGGCGAGGGTGGCACCGGGGCCGGTGGGCAGGGGGTTGGGTTCGGGTACGGGCGGCACTTTCAGGGCGGAGTAATATTGCCCGATCGCTGTGCGTTGCGCGCTGGTCAGGCTGGTGGCGATGCCGGTCATGATGGCATTGATGCGGCTGCCGTGTTTGAAGCTGTAGAGCTGTTGCTCGATATAGGGCGCGGGCAGGCCAGCGAGGGCGGGGAAGCCGGCGGTGGCGTTGCCGAGGCCGTTGGCACCATGGCAGGCGGCGCAGCTTGCGACCTGCGGTGGTGGTGCCGCCGCTGCGATGCAGGGGCCGGCGAGGATGATCGTTGCGAGGATGCGGCGCGGTAGTCGGGCCATTGTGTGGACTCCACCTGAAACGATGTGCGGGATCATAGAACGCTGGATTGTGAGGAATACGGTGGTTTGGGCGATTGAACTGATCGGTTTTCGAGATTGGTTAGGAAGAGTCTTCTTTTTTGTGAACAAAAAAGAAGCAAAAAAAACTTTGTTAATTTGGGCCCGTGCCGGTGAAAACGTCCGTGCCCCCAGAGTCGGAAAGTTTTTTTGCGTCTTTTTTCCAAAAAAGAAGCGCTTGCTTGTCTTCTCTTTTGAAACTCCGCAATCAAGCCGCGTCCGCAAAGCTGGTTTTGTAGTTCACCGCGATGGCGTGATCCTTCATGGCGGCCTGGAGGGCACGGACGAAATAGCCGACGCCGAACAAGGCATCGAGTGCGGTGCGGAATTCGATTTCGGCGCCGGCGCGTTTGTTGATGCGGCGGAGGTGATCGGCCGCGAGATAGGCGATTTTCTGGGGTGCGCCGGGGCATTCGATCGACATGGGCGGTTGGGTGAAGATCATGCGGCCGCCTTCGAAATTGCGGATGCATTGCCAGGTGTAGGCGGCCAGATCACCGCGGTAGTTGCTGCACACGCCGTTGCGGCCGAGGGTTTCGGTCAATCCCTCGATCTTGCCCCAGTCGAGTTGCAGGCCGGGGCAGGCGATGATCGGCTGCCAGGAATGCTGTTGGGGGAAGCTGTTGGGGGAAGCTGGCGGGGCGGTTGGGCCATCCGGGTTTGATGGGGTGGCGGGCATGGCGTCGTCCTTCCGTTTTGCCGTTTGGAAACCGGGGGCGCGGCTTCGATCTATTTATTTGCAAATTATCACTTCAATGTCTAGCTTAATTACGTAAGTTAGGTCATTGGATGCCGGCGGATCGGGCGGAGCAGAGGCGATCGCGATCGGGGGGATATGATGGAACAATTGATCCTGGCGATTTTGTCGGGCGGCGCGGTGGGGTTTACGCTTGGATTGATCGGCGGCGGTGGCTCGATTCTGGCGACACCGCTGATGCTGTATGTGGTGGGGCTGGCGCCGCATCGGGCGATCGGGACCGGTGCGCTGGCGGTTTCGGTCAATGCGTTTGCGAATTTTGCCGGCCATGCGCGCAAGCGGAACGTGCGGTGGCGCAGCGCGATCATTTTTGCGATCCTCGGGATTGTGGGTGCGCTGGCGGGATCGACGCTGGGCAAGCAGTTCGATGGCAAGAAACTTTTGTTTCTGTTCGCGATTCTGATGATTGCGGTGGGGATTCTGATGTTGCGGCGGCGGGCACCGGCGGGCGGCAGCGGTGCTGAAGCGGTGGATGAGGGGTCGCTCGATCTGCGCACGAGTTTGCAGGTGTGCGTTGCGGCGCTGATCGTGGGTGCGCTGTCGGGGTTTTTCGGGATCGGCGGCGGGTTTCTGATCGTGCCGGGGCTGCTGTTTTCGACCGGGATGCCGATGATTTTTGCGATCGGGTCGTCGCTGCTGTCGGTCGGGACGTTCGGGCTGACCACGGCGGTCAATTACGCCGCATCCGGGCTGGTGTCATGGGTGGTGGCGGCGGAATTCATTGCCGGCGGGGTGGCTGGCGGGTTGATCGGGACGCGGGTTGCGATGACGCTGGCGCCGCGCCGTGCGGCGCTGAACCGGGTGTTTGCTGGGCTGGTGTTCGTTGTGGCGATTTATATGCTGTATCGGAATGCGGCTTCGTTTGGGGTGCAGTTTTAGGAAGGGCTTCTTTTTTGTAAAAAAGAAGCAAAAAACTTTCTGACTCTGGGGCACGGCCGTTTTCACCGTCACGGGCCCAAATTAACAAAGTTTTTTTTGCTTCTTTTTTGTTCACAAAAAAGAAGATTCTGCCCTTCCCTTAAATTGAGCTCACCTGCTTGCGACCAACGACGGCGAGGCGTAAAGTCAGGTGCGATCGGATTTGTGGGAGTCTCGCAAGATGCAGAACACGATCGGAAGTCTGAGGCGTGCGCCGGTGAATGTGGTGGCGGGCGGGGTGCCGGAGTTATGTGCGCAGTGCGACGCCAGGCATATCGGGTTGTGCGATGCGCTGCACGACGATGATCTGCATTTTCTGGCGAGCGTGGCGCGGCAGGTGAGCATCGAGAAGGGCCGCGGTTTCGTCACCGAGGGCGATCCGGCGCGGCAGTTTTTTAACATCAATCATGGCACGGCCAAGCTGTTCAAGGATCTGCCGGATGGCAGGCGCCAGATTACCGGGTTTGTCGGTGCGGGTGATTTCATCGGGCTGGCGGCCAATGCGACCTATATGTTCAGCGCCGAGGCGTTGGAGCCGGTGCAATTGTGCAGTTTCGACCGGGCCGAATTGCGCGCGGTGTTCGCCCGGTTTCCCGCGATCGAGCGGCGGTTGCTCGATGTCGCTTCGCACGAGTTGATCATCGCGCAGGAGCAGATGCTGCTGCTCGGCCGCAAGACCGCGGTGGAGCGGGTGGCGAGTTTTCTCGATGGCTGGGGGATGCGCGTGGCATCGTGCCAGGGTGGCGCGACGCGGCTCGATCTGCCGATGACGCGCAATGATCTGGCGGAATATCTGGGCCTGACGGTGGAGACGATTTCGCGCGCGCTCGCGACGCTGCGCAAGCAGGGGGTCGTGGCGGTCGGCGCGGATCATGTGATTTCGATTCTGAATCCGGCGCGGTTGGCAGCGATCGGCCAGGCCGACGATTGAGGCGGCGCGCGGGCGGCGCGTGACTTGATCTGGATCAAGGTGGCGCGGGGTCGTTTGTCCTATGGTGCGGAACACCAGTGGGATGTTCAGTGATGCGCGATGGAGCGAGGCCGGGGGTCGGGATTTTGTTGGGTGGGCCGATTATTTTGCGGCTGCGCCTGGGCTAGCGCCGGTCGGGGGGCGGGATGGCGCGTGAGATCGATCGACGGCTGGTGGCGGCCGGGCGGGGTGCGCGGCGCGGGCTGACGGCGGCGATTGCGCTGGGGTTTGCCGCCGGGATTGCGGTGATCGTGCAGGCGTTCGTGCTGGCGCGGATTGTTTCGGCGCTGGTGTTCCGGCATGTCGCGCTGGGGGCGGTGCGGGATGATCTGGTGGCGTTGGGCGTGCTGTTTGTCGTGCGGGCGGGGTTGAGTTTCGGGGCGGAGGTGGCGGCGCATCGGGCGGCGGCTTCGGTGAAATTGTCGTTGCGGCGGCTGCTGCTCGATCATTTGTTCGCGCTCGGGCCGCACTATGCCGCGGGGGAGCGCAGCGCGGATCTGGCGGCGACGGCGCTGGAGGGGATCGAGGCGCTGGAGCCGTATCTGGCGCGGTATCTGCCGCAGATGGCGCTGGTCGCGATGGTGCCGCTGGCGGTGCTGGCCGTGGTGCTGCGGTTCGATTGGATCAGCGCGCTGATCCTGGTGGTGAGCGGGCCGATCATTCCGCTGTTCATGGTGTTCATCGGCTATCGGGCGGAGGCGATCAACCAGCGCCAATGGCGGCAGTTGCTGGTGATGAGTGCCCATTTTCTGGATGCGGTGCAGGGGATCACCACGCTCAAGCTGTTCGGGCGGGCGCGCGATGAGATTGCGCTGATCGGGCGGATTGCCGATGACTATCGGCGGGTGACGATGGCGGGGTTGCGGGTTGCGTTTCTGACCTCGGCGGCGCTGGAGTTTTTTGCGTCACTCTCGATCGCGCTGGTGGCGGTGCTGTTCGGGGCGCGGTTGATCCATGGCGATATCGCGTTTTTTCCGGCGTTTTTCGTGCTGCTGCTGGTGCCGGAATTTTTTCTGCCGTTGCGCGGGCTGGCGACGCATTACCATGCGCGGATGAACGCGCTGGCGGCGGCGCGGCGGCTGTTCGACGTGCTCGATACTGTGCCGATGGTGCGCTGGGGCACTGCGGCGGTGCCGGCGGGGGCGATCGCGATCGGGTGCGCGGGGCTGGTGGTGGACTATGGCCTGGGGGCGCCGGTGCTGCGCGGGATCGATTGCGTATTTCCAGCCGGGTCGTTGACCGCGATCGTTGGGCGGTCGGGTGCGGGGAAATCGAGCCTGGCGGCGGCGCTGCTGGGGTTTGTGGCACCGGCTTCGGGGGGCGTGGTGGTGAACGGCGCGCCGCTCGATACGCTCGACCGCGCGGCGTGGTGGCGGTGCCTGGCCTATGTGCCGCAGGCGCCGCGGCTGTTCGCGGGGAGTATTGCGGATAATCTGCGCCTGGCGCGGCCGGATGCCGCGGCGCCGGCGATGCTGGCGGCCTTGGCGCGGGCGGGGTTGCGCGATGTGGTGATGGCGCTGCCGGGCGGGCTCGATGCGATGATCGGCGATGGCGGGGCGGGATTGTCGGGCGGGCAGGTGCAGCGGCTGGCGCTGGCGCGGGCGTTTTTAAAGGATGCGCCGGTGCTGATTCTCGATGAGGCGACGGCGCATCTCGACCTGGAAACCGAGGCGGAGCTGACCGCGGCGATCGGCGATTTGGTGCGCGGGCGGACCGCGATCGTCATTGCGCATCGGCTGGCGACGGTGCGGCACGCGGACCGGATTTTGGTGCTCGATGCGGGGCGGATTGTGGAATCGGGCACCCATGCGGCGTTGCTGGCGCGGGGCGGGGTGTATGCGGCGCTGATCGGGTCCGGTTCGGTTGATGCGGCGGCGTCATGCGCGATCTGATCCGGTTGCTGCGGCTGTATGCGCCGTATCGGCGCTGGATTGCCGGGGGCATTGCGCTCGGGCTGGTGACGGTGCTGGCGAATTTCGGGTTGCTTGCGCTGTCCGGCTGGTTTTTAGCCAGTGCCGGCGTGGTCGGGCTCGCGGGGATTGCGGCGCAGAACAGTTTCAATTTTTTCACGCCGGCCGCGGGGGTGCGGTTTTTCGCGACCGTGCGGGTGGTGGCGCGCTATGCCGGGCGGTTGGTCGATCATGAGGCGACGTTCCGGTTGCTGGCCGGGCTGCGCACGGATTTGTACGCGCGGCTGGAGCCGCTGGCGCCGCTGGGTCTCGCGGCGGATCGGGGGGGTGATCTGCTCGGGCGGTTGGTCGCGGATGTCGACCGGTTGGGCGATTTTTTTCTGCGTGTGGTCGCACCGTTCAGTGTCGCGGCGATCGGGTCGGTCATGATGGCGCTGGTGTTTGGCGCCTTCGTGCCGCTGGGCGGGGTGGTGCTGCTGGCCGGGCTGGCGGTGGCGGGGGTGGCGCTGCCGGTGATCAGTATTCGGCTGGGGCGCCGGCCGAGCGGCGAGGCGGTGGCGTTGCAGAGCGCGATGCGGGCCGATCTGGTCGATAGCGTGCAGGGCATGGCGGAATTGCTGACCTATAATGCGGCCCCGGCGATGCAGGCGCGGGTGGAGGGCGCCAGCGCGGCGCTGGCGGCGCGGCAGGGGCGGCTCGCGACGATTGCGGGCATCGGGACCGGCGGGAATTTGTTGATCGCGAATGTGACGATGGCGGCGATGCTGGTGATCGGCGGGCGGTTGGTGGTGGCGGGGCGGTTGGCGGGGCCGGATCTGGCGCTGCTGGTGCTGGGCGCGCTGGCGGCGTTCGAGGCGGTGGCGCCGCTGGCGGGGGCGTTTCAGGCGCTGGGCGGGATGCGGGATTCGGCGCGGCGCGTGTTCGAGATCATGGATCGGCCGGTGCCGGTGCGTGATCCGGCGTGCAGCCCGGCACGGCCGGCGACGCTGGGGTTGGTGCTGGCGGGGGTTCGGCTGCGCTATCCGGGCCAGGCGGGTTGGGCGCTCGATGGGCTTGATCTGGCGATCGCGCCGGGCGAGCGGGTGACGGTGCTGGGGCGCAGCGGGGCGGGCAAGACGTCGCTGGTGAATGTGCTGCTGCGGTTTGCCGCGTATCAGGAAGGCAGCGTGACGCTGGGCGGGGTCGCGCTGCGGGATATTCGCGGCGATGATGTGCGCTCGCTGTTCACGCTGGTCTCGCAGCAGACCCAGATGTTTGCGGGGTCGGTGCGGGATAATCTGTTGATCGCCGATCCGGCCGCGGATGATGCGGCGCTGTGGCACGCGCTGGAGATTGCGCAACTGGCTGATTTCGTGCGCGCCCAGCCGGATGGGCTGGAGACGCTGGTGGGCGAGGCCGGGGTGCGGATTTCCGGTGGTGAGGCGCGGCGGTTGACGCTGGCGCGGGCGGCGCTGCGCGATACGCCGATTCTAATTCTCGATGAGCCGACCGAGGGGCTCGATCCGCTGACCGAGGCGGCGGTGCGCGCGGCGATTGCGGCGATCGGCATCGGGCGGATGGTGATCACGATTACCCATCGGCTCGCCGGCATTGCCGAGGATGATCGGGTGGTGGTGCTGGCGGCGGGACGGGTGGCCGAGGATGGGCGGTTCGGCGCGCTGAAGCGGGCGGGCGGTGCGGTGACGCGGCTGGCCGCGTTGCATGACAGGCTTGCGCGGCTCTGAGCGATCGGCTGGCTTGATCTGGATCAAGGCGGTGTTGCCGCGGCCCTGTTAGGAGCAGTGCAGCGTTCGTGGAACGCCCGGCATGGATTTCACCATGTCGCTGCGTCTGCCGGGGATTTCTGCCGATGATCGATCCGACCGTAGTCAATCTGTCGCGTCTGCAATTTGCGCTGACGGCGCTTTATCATTTTCAGTTCGTACCGTTGACGTTGGGGCTGAGCTTCATTCTCGCCGCGATGGAGACGGTCTACGTGATTACCGGCAAGCAGATCTACAAGGACATGACGCTGTTCTGGGGCAAGCTGTTCGGCATCAATTTTGCGATCGGCGTGGCGACCGGGCTGACCATGGAATTCGAGTTCGGCACCAACTGGTCGATGTATTCGCATTTCGTGGGCGATGTGTTCGGCACGCCGCTGGCGATCGAAGGGCTGATGGCGTTTTTCATGGAATCGACCTTCGTCGGGCTGATGTTTTTTGGCTGGGACCGGTTGAGCAAGCCGGCGCATCTGGCGGTGACCTATATTGTTGCTCTCGCCTCGAATTTATCGGCGCTGTGGATCCTGATCGCCAACGGGTTCATGCAGGACCCGGCCGGCGCGCGGTTCGACCCCACGACGATGCGGATGCAGTTCAAGAGCTTCAGCGCGCTGGTGTTCAGCCCGGATGCGCAGGCGAAATTCGTGCATACCTCGATCGCCGGTTACGTGAGCGGGGCGATGTTCGTGATGGGGATCAGCGCGTATTATTTGTTGCGCAAGCAGCATCGGGAATTTGCCGCGCGCAGCTTTCGGATCGCCGCATTGTTCGGGCTGATTTCGACGCTCGCGGTGGTGACGCTCGGCGATGCGCTGGGGCGGATGGATGACCTGGTGCAGCCGACCAAGCTGGCCGCGATGGAGGGATTGTGGCACAGTGCGAAGGGGCCGGCAGCGCCGTGGAAACTGTTCGCCCTGCCAGATGATGCAAAGCAGCGCGATGCGTTTTCGATCGGGATTCCCTATGTGCTGACGCCGCTGGTGGCGCATGAGTGGAATACCACGATCCCTGGGATTTATGCGCTCGAACGCGCGGCCAAGGCCAAGACGGTGAGTGGCATCAAGGCGATCATCGCGCTCAAATCGTTCGGGGCTTCGCACGATCCGGCGGCGCTGGCGGCGTTTCGCAAGCATGAGAACGACATGGGCTACGGGTTTCTGGCGCAGCGCTATGCGCCGGATCAGAATTTGTCGGCGATCACGCCGGCGCTGCTGCCGGCGGTGCTGGCGAAGACCGCGCGGGCGAGTATTCCCAACGTGTTTGTCGAATTCTGGTCGTTTCGCATCATGGTGGGGCTTGGTGTCGCGTTTATCGTGGTGTTCGCGTTCGGTGCTTATTACAGCCTGAAGAACGAGCTGGAAAAACACCCGCTGGTGATGAAGGCGGCGATGCTCGCGATCCCGCTGCCGATCCTGGCCTGCGAGTTCGGCTGGGTGACCGCAGAGAACGGCCGCCAGCCATGGACCGTATATGGCTGGTTGCCGACGTTTCAATCGGCCTCGTCACACGGCATCGGGTACATGATTTTTTCGCTGGTCGGGTTCGTGCTGCTCTACAGCCTGTTTATCGCCGCAGAGCTTTACCTGATGTTCAAATACGCCCGCCTTGGGCCGGGTGAGCACGCCGTGCAGCCCAAGCCGCTGCCGGTGCCGGCGCGGCCGGTGTTCGGCCAACCCGGTTACGCCAACAAGCCGTGGCAATAAGGAACGCTGGCAATGGAACTCTATATCGCTTTGAAAATCATCTGGGCGTTGCTGCTTGGCGTGCTGCTGTCCGGCCTTGCCATCATGGTGGGAATGGACATGGGGGTGGGGACGCTGCTCCGGTTTGTCGGCAAGACCGATGCGGAGCGGCGCACTTCGCTCGCCATCATCGGGCCGCACTGGGATGGTAATCAGGTCTGGTTCATCCTGGGCGGCGGGGCGATTTTCGCGGCGTTTCCGACGCTGTATGCCACCTCGTTCTCGACCTTCTACGTCGTGATGATCCTGCTGCTGTTTGCCATGATTTTGCGCCCCGTCGCGTTCGAGTATCGCTCGAAAGTCGATGCGCGGCATTGGCGGGCGAGTTGGGATTGGGCGTTTCTGGTCTCGGGTGCGCTGCCGATGATCATTTTCGGCGCCGCGTTCGGCAATGTGCTGCAAGGCGTCGGGTTTCATTTCAGCTGGGATGGCCAGTATTATCAGGATGAAAGCTTCATCTGGTATCTGCTCAATCCGTTCGCGCTGCTGTGCGGCGTGATGTCGCTCGCACTCGCCGTCTATCAGGGTGGCGCGATGCTGATGATCCGCGGCATGGGCGATCTTGCAGCACGCGCCAGGCGCTTTGCGGTCGCGGGCGGATTGCTGGCGCTGGTGCTGTTCGTGATCGGCGGCGTGTGGATCGAGTTCATCAAAGGGTTCGTGTTCACCCAGAGTGTTAATCCCGGCATGCCGGCAACGCCGCTCGGCGGGCCGGCGGTCGCGATGCGGGCCGGCGCATGGCTCGATAATTTCCACGCGCACCCGCTGCTGTGGCTGCTGCCGGCGCTTGGCGCGTGCGGCATGCTCGGCGGCTCGCTCGCCCTGCTGGCACGCAAGCCGGTGCTCGGCTGGTGGCTCGGCGCACTGGCCTGGATCGGCACGATCGCGACCGTGGGCGGTGCCATGTTTCCGTTCCTGATGCCGTCATCGACAACGCCGGCCGAAAGCCTGACGGTGTGGAACGCCTCAGGCAGCGCCTATAACCTTGGCTGGATGCTGGGATTCGCCGTCGTGTTCGTGCCCATTATCGTCAGCTACACGGGCTGGGCATTCCGGGTGATGAAAGGCAAGGTCAACCCGGCCACCGTCGTCGCCGATGACCACTCCTATTGAAAGAGACAGACACCATGAAAGATCTCGTCAAATTCGGCGCACTCGCCATCATCGTGGTGACCGCCCTGTTGCTCGCGGTGGTCGCCGGTGACTACGGCCCCTGGTACTTCGCCTGGCTGGTCGGCACCACCATGATCGTGCTCATCGCCGTCAGCAGCGCCGTGCTGTTCGAAACCCAGGAGGCCGACAGCCTCGCCCCACACAAGGAAACCGTACGATGATCGGCGGTCTCGAAGGTCTCATCCTGTTCATCCCTCTCGCCTACCTCGGATTCTACCTGATCGCCTGGCGCTACACCAAGAAACGCTTCCCATGATTGGGTGATCGGCTAACGGCGCGTGGGGGTGGGTGTCACTGTAGGGAGTAAGATCAGGGGGCTTTGCCCCCCGAACCCCCCACTAAGGGCGGAGCCCTTAGAACCCGCTAGTTTTAGGCAAGGGGAGGGCGCTGCCTCGGTGGTTCCGTCGATCTGGCCTGTGTCGCCCTCCCCTGGGGCAGAGCCCCTGGCCTTCATTACCCTCAGTGACCCCGCCCCCCCAACGCGCCGTTAGCCGATCGTGTAATCCTGGGTGATTGTGGCGGTGCGGTTCAGGGTGATTGTGGTGAGGTCGAGGGTTGGGGTTTGGGGCAGGGCGAGGCTGATGTGGGTGCAGTGTGTGGTTTGGGCGATGGCGCATAATTGTTTGACGAGTGCGGTGATCAGGTGATCGGGGTGGAGAATATCGACGGCGACGACGGGGCGGGCGCATAGGGTTTTGGTGTTGTCGAGTTCGGTGCGCGTGTTGAAACAGGCCAATCCGGCGGGGTGATGGCGGTTATGCCAGCGGGCGGCGAGGATGCCGCGGCCGGGTGATTTCGAGGCGATGGCGCGTCGCGCGTATTGCCGCCATGCGGGGAGTTGAACTTTTGGCATGGCCAGTCTGATGATCGGGAAGCTTGGGTCGATGTCGGCCTGGTGCATCGGGGTGATGAGCACGGCGTGTTGGTGGCCCGGGTCGGCGGCTGTCAGATGCTGTGGCATGGGTGCCCAGCATATTTGCAGGCCGCACCGCTGGATTTGCGGTGCGGCGCACTCTGACCTTTGGTTGGGTCGGGCCTGATCAAAACGAGCCGAATGCGACGCCGCTGGTCGAGTCGACGAAGATCATCTGATCGTTGACGTGGGTGACGCCGCTGGTGTTTTCGGCGATGACGATGAGGGCGCGCCGTTCGGCATCGCTGAAGACGGGGCCTGACAGGGTGACGGCGCCGTGGTCGGCGACGACCCTGACCATGTCTTTCGGCGCCCAGTTGGAGCGGCTGATGGCGGTGCGGATCAGGGTGGTGATGGCGTCATCGGAGATGGTGGTCTCGCCGTCGGCGGCGAGGCGGTCGAGCAGGGCGGCGAGGACGTTGCGGCGGGTCAGCAGGCCGACCAGTCTGGTGCCGCGCAGGACCGGGAGTTGTTTGATGCGGGAGGATTGCATGCGCTCGACCGCATCGATCAGCGGGGTGTCGAGATCGACGCTGACGAGTGTTTCGGTCATCACTTCGCTGACGTGACGGCCGCGGGTCTTGATGAATTGGTTGGCGGCGGTTTCGGGCGTGAGGAAGCCGCGCCACCAGCCGATTGCGGGCGCGGTGCCCAGTTCCGGCCGGCGCAGCAGATCGCCATCGGTGATGATGCCGAGCAGATGATCATCGGCGTCGGTGACCAGCAGGGCGGCGAGATGTTGGCTCAGCAAGAGTTGTCCGGCCTCCGCCAGGCCGGTTTCGGGCCTGACGGTGGTGGGGTTGGTTGTCATGATGTCGCGGACGTTCATGGGTTCCTCCTCGAAACTGCGAGCTTCAGCCTAGGCTGGTTTCGAGGGGGCTGCCTTGATCTTGATCAATGCCGTGATTGTGGTGATGGGAAGGAGCGGGTGGTTCAGAACTGCACGCCGCGGGTTAGCGCGCCATCGACCACCAGGTTGGTGCCGGTGATGAAGCTGGCGGCCGGGCTGGCGAGGAACACGACGGCGCGCGCCATTTCCTCGGGCTTGCCCATGCGGCCGGTCGGGTTCAGCGCGAGGGCCTGGCGGTAGAGTTCGGGGTTGCCGTGTTCGATTTTTTCCCAGACGCCACCAGGGAAATAGGTGTTGCCGGGCGAGAGCGCGTTGACCCTGATGCCCTTGGGCGCAAGCTGGAACGACAGGCCCTTGGCGTAGTGGATCAGCGCCGCCTTGAACACGCCGTAGGGCCCGGCTGCGAAATCGACCTCGCGGCCGGACACCGAGGAGATGACGACGATGGCGGCGGCGCCGGAGGCTTCGAGCGCGGGCATCGCGGCATCGACGGCGTGGACCGTGCCCATCATGTCGGTTTCGAATTCGGCGCGCCAGGACGCTTCGTCCTGGCCGATGGCGAGGGCGGAGACGTTGGAGACCACGATATCGAGCCCGCCGAATTCCGTGGTGACGTCGCGCACCCAGGCGGTCAGCGCCGGGCCATCGGCGACATCGACCGCGCGGCCGGTTGCGCGCACGCCAAGCGCGCTGAGGGCCGCGACGGTTTCGGCAACTTCGCCCGCGTTGCGGGCACAGATGGCGACATCGGTGCCTTCGGCGGCGAACTGTTCGGCGACGGCGCGGCCGATGCCTTTGGTGCCGCCGGTGATCAATGCGCGTTTGCCGCTCAATCCGAGATCCATGTCATTTGCCTTCCGGGGCGAGATATTTTTTCGAGATGCCGGCGCCGACCGTGTAGTTGGGGTCGACGAAATTGCCGAGCCGCACGCGGCCGCACTGGCTCAGCATCATGTAGGCGTCCCACCGGTCGAACCCGTATTCGGCTTCCATCCAGAGCACCAGATCGCGATAGGCGATGCGCGTCGCGTCCTCGAGCGGGCGGGCGCTGCCGATCGTCATGATGAAATCCTGCCGCTCCAGGCGCGGCCAGTCGAGCGCCCAGGATTTGATCAGATCGACGCGGATGGTAGTTTCGGACGCGTATTCGACCGCGGTGCCGCACACTTCGCCATCGCCCTGGCAGGCATGGGCGTCGCCGATGAACAGGCGGCCGCCCGGCGCGCGGACCGGCAGATAGGTGATTGTTGCCGCCGTGCGGGCCGGGGGTGAGGGAGTTGATGCTGTCGATTTCGGGCGAGGTGCTCAGCGTGCCGATGTGCGGCGCGTAGGGCAGCACGACGCGGGCACTCCAGCGGACTTCCTTTTCATCGACGTGGATTTTGCGGGTGATTTCCGGCAGCGGCGGTTGCAGCGAGGCGGTGAGGCCAGTGCCGGTGAGCGCGCCGAAATACGGGATCATGCAGCAGGTGCCGCGCGGGTTTTCGCCGCGCGGGCGCATGCGTTCGATGTGAACGGCGATGGTATCACCGGGTTCGGCGCCTTCGATCATGATCGGGCCGTTCTGCGGATTGACGAAGGGCATGCGCAGACGTTTGCTCGGTTTGTCGCGCTCGGTGCGGATCGCGCCCTCGAACGCATCGCGCGTTTCGATCAGGATGCGGTCACCGGGGGCGACCGTCAGCACCGGTTCGGAATAGGGGCCGATCGTGTAGTGAAACCGGCCTTGCGCCGCCTCGGTCAGGTGGTGCAGCCGCGGTTTGCGCGCCCAGCCGACGCCACGGGTTGCGACGATCGAACCGGCCAGCCATCGTTCCGCCATGAGCGTGATTCCCCCTTGTGGTTGCGGCATGTGAGAGTTTATCGGCGGTGAGGGGCTGTCAAGCTAGGGAGATAGCGAGGGTAGGGCTTCTTTTTTGTAAAAAAGAAGCAAAAAACTTTTTGACCCTGGGGTTATTGGGTGTTGGGGGTGGCATGGGGTTATTACGCGGGGATGCCTTGGTAGCGGAACTCCGTCATCATGCCGGTCATCATGTGATACAGATTATGGCAGTGGAACGCCCAGCGGCCGGGGTTGATGGCATCGAAGGCGATGCGGACGCTGCCCATCATCGGCGTGACCAGCACGGTATCGCGCACCGCGCCGTTGATCGGCCGGCCGTTGATGGCGATGACCTGGAATGAATGGCCGTGCAGATGCATCGGGTGCGCCATCATCGAGTGGTTGACCAGATCGAGTTGGACGCGCTGGCCCGGTTTCAGCATCAGGGGCGTGATGTTGGGCCAGAAGGCGCCGTTGAGCGACCAGCGGTAGGGTTTCATCGCGCCGGACATCACGATCCGGTGGACCAAATCCGGCTTGCGCGGGTGCAGCGGATTGCGGGCGACCAGGCGGGATTCGAATGCATTGTCGATCGGCTGCACGTGGTCGAGCCCGGTGTTGGTGTATTTCGGAATCGCGGCCCCCGGCGTTGCCAGCACGATGCCGGTGCGGCGGCGCGAGTCTTCGAGCCGTGCCAGTATGGGAAACGCGCCGGCGGCGGGCAGATCGACCAGAATGTCCAGCCGCTGGGCGATGGCGATCGGGAATCGCGATCCGCCGATCGGGAGCACCGCATGGCCATCGACCGCGACGACCGTGCCGTGCAGCGCGCCGAGGTCGATCCAGAACTGGCTCGATGACGCGCCGTTGATGACCCGCAGGCGGACGCGGCCGCCGCGGTTGACCGGGATGATGGCGGGATCGGCCAGGGTACGGTCGTTGGCGAGGAAGGCGTCGTAGCGGATATCGTTCGAATCCATCGACATGCCGCTCGTGCCGCCGGACTGTATGCCGCTCATGCCGCTCATGCCGCTCATCGACATCGGTGACGCGGGCTGGGCCTCACTGGCGCGGCTCATCGCGTGGGCCGCGGCTTGCGTCTGGCCGGTCAGGCCGGCGAGCAATTCGTCCGGCGTCTTGAAGCTGAAATCGTGCAGCATCAGCACGATCTCCTGGCGGTCTTCACGCAGGGTCGCGGCGTCGTGCACGATCAGCGGTGCGGTCATCAGGCGCTGTTCCTGCATGCCCTGGTGCGAGTGCATCCAATACGTGCCGGCAATGGGATTATAGTCATATGATTTGACCGAATGCGGGGTCAGGGGCGGGGTTTGCGGCCAGGGAAATCCATCCTGCGTCCAGGGCGGCAACTGGCCGTGCCAATGGATGATGGTGGGTTCGTCGAGCGCGTTGGTCAGGGCGACGTGGAACGCTTCGCCGGGAGCGAGGCTGAGGCCGCTCTGCCCGGCGGCGTTGCTGAGGCGAAAGACTTTGGCGGCGCGGCCGTCGACCTCGATGATCCGGCTGCCGGCGGTCAGGCGCTGCGGCGCCGATGCGGGTCGCGATACGGCGATCGCCGAGCCGTCGAGCAGCGGCAGCATCGCGATAGCGCCGCCGGCGGTGACCAGCGAACGGCGGGATAGAACGTGCGACATGGCGGCGTCTCCTGCGAGGGCGGGTGAAACAAATGCGCATGTAGCGCCTTCCTATAGTTGGAAGGTCAACCCTGCACGGGGATGCGGCGGGTTCAGCCGGTCAGCAGGGCGATGGTGTGGCGGGCGATCATGGCTTCTTCGTCGGTCGGGATCACCCAGACCGCGATTTTTGCGTGCGGCGCGCTGATGATCGGGTCGGCGCGGTCGTTGGCTGAAGGGTCGAGCGTGATGCCGAGATGGCCGAGCTTGTCGCAGATCATGCGCCGGACCGGTGCGGCGTGTTCGCCGATGCCGGCGGTGAAGATCAGCGCATCGAGCCCGCCGAGCGCCACGGTGAGGCCGGCGATTTCGCGCGCGGCGCGGTGGCAGAACAGATCGACCGCGAGGCGGGCATCGGGTTGGTCGCTCGCCAGCAGCACGCGCATGTCCGAACTTGCGCCGGAGACGCCGAGTAGGCCGGATTCGCTGTACAGGATGTGGCTGATCGCGTCCGGCGCCAGGGTTTCATGCTGCGCCATGTAGAGCACCACGCCGGGGTCGAGCGCGCCGGTGCGCGTGCCCATCATCAGCCCGTCGAGGGCGGTGAACCCCATGCTGGTATCGACCGAGCCGCCGTTGTGCATGGCGCAGGCGCTGGCGCCGTTGCCGATATGTGCTGCGATCACCCGTCCGGCGGCGCGCGTCGGATCGAGCGCTGCGAAGCGTCCGGCGATGAACTCGTAGGACAGGCCGTGAAACCCGTAGCGCCGCACGCCGGCTGCATGGTAGCGCGCCGGCAGCGGCAGGCGGGTCGCGACCGGCGGCATGGTGTGGTGAAACCCGGTATCGAAACAGGCGATCTGCGGCAGGTTGGGGCGGATTGCCGTGATCGCGCGGACTGCCGCCAGATTATGCGGTTGATGCAGCGGGGCCAGTGGCGTCAGCCGGTCGAGTGCGGCAAGGGTGCGGGCGTCCAGCCGGACCGGGGCGACGAAATCGGTACCGCCGTGGACGATGCGGTGCCCGACGCCGATCAGACGGTCGCCCTCGAGATGGGCTTCGGCCCAGTCGAGCAGCGGAGTCAGCAGAGCTTCGTGCGAGAGGGTCGCGCCGTCCGGCCAGTGGCGATCGACCAGGCGTTTGATGCGGCGCCTCGCCGATTTGCTCGATCTGGCCGTGTGCGATGCGCGCGCCGCCGGTTTCGACGATCGCGAATTTGATGCTCGATGAACCCGCGTTCAGCACCAGGACCGCGTCAGCCATGGTCATGCGCCACCATCAGCAGGGCGACCGCGCAGGAGGCGAGGCGGGTGCGGCTGTCGTCCGCCCGGCTGGTCAGGATGATCGGCACGCGCGCGCCGGCGACGACGCCGGCGGCATCGGCGCCGGCGAGGAAGGTGAGTTGCTTGGCCATCATGTTGCCCGCCTCGAGATCCGGCGCCAGCAGGATGTCAGCCTGCCCGGCGACGGCGGAGATAATGTTCTTTTCCGCCGCGGCGCTACGGCTCACCGCATTGTCGAAGGCGAGCGGCCCATCGATCAGGCCGCCGGTGATCTGGCCGCGCTCGGCCATTTTGCAGAGGGCGGCGGCATCCAGCGTCGATGGCATGGCGGGGTTGATGGTTTCCACCGCGGCCAGCACGGCGAGTTTCGGGGTGTCGATGCCGAGCGCGCGGGCAAGGTCGATCGCGTTTTGCGCGATGCCCGCCTTGGTCGTGAGGTTCGGCGCGATGTTGATTGCCGCATCGGTCAGCAGCAGCGGGCGCGGATAGCCGGGCACGTCCATCACGTAAATATGCGACAGCACATGATCGGTGCGCAAGCCGGTCTCGGCGTGCATCACCGCGTGCATCAGCTCGTCGGTGTGCAGCGCGCCTTTCATCAGCAGGCGGGCGGCGCCGTCGTGCACCAGCTGCACGGCGCGGGCGGCGGCGGCGTGGCTGTGGGGTGCATCCTCGATCCGCAGCCCGGTGAGGTCGAGGCCGGCGGTGCCGGCGGCGGCGCGGATCCTGCCTGCCGGCCCGACCAGAATCGGCACGATCAGCCCGGCGGCGGCGGCATCGAGCGCGGCGCGCAGGGTCACTTCGTCGCACGGATGCGCGATGGCGGTGGTGCAGGGGCCGCGCGCGCGGGCGAGGCCGAGCAGGGTGTTGAAGCGTTCATGCCGGGTCAGCCGCACATCGGGCAGCGCCATGGCGGGGCGGCTGATGGCTTCGGTGGGCGCCTGCACCAGCGCGGTGCCGCGCAGAACGACGACGTTGTTCTGATTGACCGCGCTGCAATCGAGGGTGAGGCGGTGTTTTTCAGCCATCCGCTCGGTCACCGTGACGCTCGCGGTGATCGTATCGCCCGGGGCGACCGGCGCGCGGAATTGCAGGCTCTGATCGAGATAGATCGTGCCCGGCCCCGGCAGACGGGTGCCGAGCACCGCCGAGATCAGGCCGGCGGTCCACATGCCGTGGACGATGATGTGGTGGAACATGTCGGTGCGGGCATATTCCGCATCCATATGGGCAGGATTGATGTCCCCTGAAATGTAGGCGAACAGGGCGATGTCATCGAGGGTCAGGGTGCGGCTGATCGAGGCGGTATCGCCGATCGCGATATCGTCGAACACGCGGTTCTCGATCAGCGAGGTGCTGAGCGGCGCGCGTTGGAATTTCTGCATGGCGATATCCTCAGCGTTCGTGGATGTAGGTGCCGGGGGCGGCGCCGAGCGGTGGATAGCCCGCGGCGGCGCGCCCCAAAGGCGGCGGCGGCACCGGTGGTGCGGAGCGGGCGTTGAGGAATTCGACCAGCATCGGCCACCATGAGCCCTCCTGCACCGGCGCGTGCTGCTGCCAGTCCTGCGGCGCGCGATAGGGATCGCCGGGGGCGCGGTGCTGGATGGCGAAGTGCCGGCGCGGATGGCCCGGTTCGCTGACGATGCCGGCGTTGTGGCCGCCCGAGGTCAGCACGAAGGTGAGAGGGCCGCGGTTGAGCAAATGCAATTTATACACCGAGTGCCAGGGCGCGATGTGGTCGCGCTCGGTACCGACGACGAATAGCGGGGCGGTGATATCACCGATCGAGACCGGCCGGCCGGCGGCATTCAGCCGGCCTTCTGCGAGGTCGTTGTGCAGAAACAGATGGCGCAGATATTCGGCGTGCATCCGGTAGGGCATGCGTGTTGCGTCCTGATTCCAGGACATCAGGTCGTTCGGATGGTCTGCCTCGCCGATGAAATAGCGCCTGATCATGCGCGACCAGACCAGATCGTTCGATTGCAGCATCTGAAAGGCGCCGGCCATCTGTGCGGAATCGAGATAGCCCTGACGCCACATGATATCATCGAGGAAGGCGAGTTGTGCGTCGCTGATGAACAATTGCAACGCGCCGGCCTCGGTGAAATCGGTCTGCGCGGCGAACAGCGACAGCGAGGCGAGGCGCTGATCGCCATCGCGCGCCATGGCGGCGGCGGCGATGGCGAGCAGCGTGCCGCCGAGGCAATAGCCGGCGGCGTGGATGCGCGGCGCTGCGGTGATGGCGCTGACCGCATCGAGCGCGGCCATCACGCCATCGGCGCGGTAGTCATCGAGCCCGGTGTCGCGGTCCGCCGCGGTCGGGTTGTGCCAGGAGATCATGAACACGGTGAAGCCCTGGCCGATGAAGTAGCGCACCAGCGCGTTGTGCGGCGAGAGGTCGAGAATATAGTATTTCATGATCCAGGCCGGTACGATCAGCAGCGGTTCCGGCCGGACGGTTGCGGTGGTGGGCGCGTATTGGATCAGCTCGATCAGTCGGTTGCGGTAGACGATGGTGCCGGACGTGACCGCGACATCGCGCCCCGGTTGCAGCGGCAGATCGGTATCCGGGTGCAGGGCGTGGGCGACATCCTGCATCAGGTTTTTCAGCCCGTTGCGCAGCGAGGCGCCGTTGCTGGCGCGGGCGGCCTCGGTCACGTCAGGGTTCAGCAGCGGCAGATTGCCGGGCGCCATCGCATCGAGTGTCTGGCGCGCCATGAAGCTCACCATGCGCTCATGCGCGGCATCGACGCCGGCGATGCCGGTGGTGGCGTCGTGCCACCAGCGTTCGGTGCGCAGGAACTGCTCCTGATACAAACGGTAGGGCATGTCCTGCCAGCGCGGATGGGAAAAGCGGCGATCGCCGGCCGTGGGTTCGGTCGGCGTCTCGGGCAGGCCGAGCGCGATGCGGCCGATGGCGGCGGCATCCTCGAACGCCTGGCGGGCGAGGTTCAGGCGCCGCGCCGGCTGGTTGGCGAGATGGACCGCCCAGTCGCGCATCGCCAGGGTGAGTGCGGCGGGGGACAGGCCGCCGGTGACCTTGGCTTCGGCGGCGTGCAGGGCACGGTCGAACGGGTCGGTGGTCGCGACCGGTTCGTTGGTGATCGGCGGCATGATTGGGCCCGGTGGGGCGGGATCTGGCCGGCGGGCGGTGGGTCTTGCGCGTTTGATGTCGGCACTCATGGCGCGGTCTCCTGATTGGCGTGGCTCACGCCATGATGTGTTGGCCGCCATCGACCGGAATGATGGTGCCGGTGATGCGGGCGGCGGCGTCGCTGGCGAGGAAGGCGGCGAGCGCGCCGACATCCTCGATGGTCGCGAGGTGATGTTCGGGTGCGTCGCGCGCCGCGCGCTCCAGCAGTTCATCGAACCGGTCGATGCCGCTGGCCGCGCGCGTCGCGATCGGGCCCGGTGAAAGCGCATTGACCCGGATGCGCTTCGGGCCAAGTTCGGCGGCGAGGGCGCGCACGCTCGATTCCAGCGCGGCCTTGACCGGTCCCATCAGATTGTAATGCGCCACCACGCGCTCCGCGCCGTAGAAGCTGACGCTGAGCAATGCGCCGCCATCCTGCATCAGCGGTTCGGCGAGACGCGCGCAGCGGATGAAGGAATGGCAGGATACATCCATCGCCATCGCGAAGCCGCCCGCCGAACAATCGGTCACGCGGGCGTGCAGATCGTCGCGCGGCGCGAAGGCGATGGCGTGCAGCAGGAAATCGAGCCGGCCGTATTCCGCGCGGATGGCCGCGAACACCGCTTCGAGCGCGCCGGCTTCCCGCACATCGCACGCCAGCAGCAGCTTGCAGGGCAGTGTTGCGGTGACCGATGCGACATAGGGCCGCGCGGTTTCATTGAGGCAGGTGGCGGCAAGTTGCGCGCCCGCTTGCGCGAAGCGCCGCGCGCACCCTGCCGCGATCGAGTGCTCGTTCGCGATGCCGAGGACCAACCCGATCTTGCCGGTGAGGTCGATGATCGGGCGGTGCAAATCAGACGGTTCGGATGATGCGGCCATGATGTCCTCCTGGCGGGGTGCAGGAGGCGTTGTGTGCGCGGGATCGGCCTCTGTCGTTGATCCAGGTCAAACCCCGTGGTGTTGGGGTGGGATTCAGCCCGCGGGCGGCTTGGTGATTGCGGCGCCGGCCTGTTCGAGCGCTGCGAAGCCGCCGCCGCTGACATGGGCGATGTGATGCAGCCCGATGTCGTGCAGGGTTTTCGCAGCGAGTGCGGCACGGCCACCGGAGGCACAGAATAAAACGAGGCGTTTGCCGCTGGTGAGCGCGGGTTCGTGCATCGGGCTGGCCGGGTCGGCCTTGAATTCGAGCAGGGCTCGCGGGGCGTTGACGGCACCGGTAATGCTGCCGGTCTTGGCGAGTTCGGCCGGATCGCGCACATCGATGAAGGTGACCCTGGGATCGCCGATCAGCTTCACGGCTTCGGCGGGGGTGAGACGGTCCGTTGCGCGCGCGGCTTCGGCGACGTGCTGGCTTGAACTGTATGACATTGTTGCCTCCTGCAAAAAACTTGCCTTTCATATCGGACGTCACCGGTGCGATGACAATGGTGAAATGATCGGCCGCAGTCCTGCCGCGCGGGTTTTGCGCGGCCGGAGCGGATTGACTGGATCAATCGTCACGTTTGATTTGGATCAATGACCCGCGCCGGGCTTGCGCCTTTGATGCGCCGGTCGGGACCATCGGATACGGCCGCCGATTTTCGATCATCACGGGACGACTGCGGCCGGAAGGCCAGAGAGATCGCGGATGATTTCCTCCAACATCGGGGTCAGACATGAAAGCGCTCATCTATCACGGTCCAGGCAAGCAATCGCTGGACGATCATGAAAAACCGGTCATTACCGCGCCGACCGATGCGATCGTGAAAATCAGCAAGACGACGATCTGCGGCACCGATTTGCACATCATGAAGGGTGATGTGCCGACCTGCACGCCGGGACGAATTCTGGGGCATGAGGGTGTCGGCGTGATCGAGACGGTGGGGGCAGAGGTTTCGGCGTTCAAGCCGGGCGACCATGTGCTGATTTCCTGCATCAGCGCCTGCGGCCGGTGCGCCTATTGCCGCAAATCGATGTATTCGCATTGCACGACCGGCGGCTGGATTCTCGGCAACAGTATCGATGGCACGCAGGCCGAATTCGTGCGGATTCCCTACGCCGACAACAGCCTGTATCACATTCCCGCAGGCGCGGATGAAGAGGCGCTGGTGATGCTGAGCGACATTCTGCCGACCGGGTTTGAATGCGGCGTGCTCAACGGCCGCGTGCAGCCGGGCAGCGTGGTTGCCATTGTCGGCGCCGGGCCGATTGGTCTGGCCGCATTGTTGACCGCGCAATTCTACGCGCCGGCCGAGATCATCATGGTCGATCTCGATGACAATCGCCTCGAAATCGCCAAGCGCTTCGGCGCCACCGCGACGGTGAACAGCGGCGATGGCAAGGCTGTAGAGACCATCATGCGCATGACCGAGGGGCGGGGCGTGGATACCGCGATCGAGGCGGTCGGCGTTCCGGCCACGTTCGAGCTGTGCGAGAGCCTCGTTGCACCGGGCGGCGTGATTGCGAATATCGGCGTGCACGGCACCAAGGTCGATCTGCATCTGGAACATTTATGGGATCGCAACGTCACGATCACCACCAGGCTGGTCGACACCGTCAGCACGCCGATGCTGCTCAACGTGCTCCGCGCCAACAAGATCGATCCGAAACGCCTGATCACACATCATTTCGTACTCGATCAGATTATCGAAGCGTATGAAACCTTTGGCCATGCAGCCAAATCGCACGCGCTGAAGGTCATCATCACCGCGTGAGCCATAGCTGGCTTTGCGCATAACAACCACAAAGGACCAATTCCATGGGTTATCAAAGCGTCAATCCGTTCGATGGCAAGCTGTTGCAGACCTTCGTTGAACTCTCCGATGCGCAGCTTGAAGCAAAAATCGCGACCGCGACGGCATGTTTCGAAAGTTGGAAGCACAAATCCTACGCCGAGCGCGCGATCATCGTGAACAAGGCCGCCGCCATCATGCATGACCGGGCCGATGAGCTTGCCCACATCATGACGCTCGAAATGGGCAAGCGGATCAACGAGGCGCGCGGCGAGGTGGAGTTCAGCTCCAACATTCTCGCCTATTACGCCAAGAACGCCGCGAAGTTTCTGGCCCCCGAGGAGCTTCACCCGGTGATCGGTGATGCGCATATGGAGAGCACGCCGATCGGCGTGATCTTTGGCGTGGAGCCCTGGAACTTTCCGTATTATCAGCTGGCACGGGTCGCCGGGCCGCATCTGATGGCGGGCAATGTGCTGATGGTCAAACATGCCGGCTGCGTGCCGCAATGCGCGATCGCGTTCGAGAAAATCTGGATCGAGGCGGGCGGTCCCGCCGGGCTTTATACTAATCTGCTGATCACCCATGAGCAGACCGAAACCGTGATCGATGATCCGCGCATCAAGGGTGTAGCGCTGACCGGCAGTGTTGCCGCGGGACGCTCGATTGCAGCACGCGCCGGGCAGAATCTGAAGCCCTCATCGATGGAGTTGGGCGGCAGCGATGCGTTCATCGTGCTCGACGATGCCGATCTCGATCATACCGTGAAATGGGCGGTGTGGGGGCGCATGTATAACGGCGGGCAGACCTGCTGTGCGGCCAAGCGCGCACTGGGTGCATTGAAAGCCGGTGATCCGCTCGATGAGGCGACCACGCTGGGTCCGCTGTCGACCGAGGCGGCGCTGGTGCAGCTGCTCGAACAGGTCAAGGTCGCGGTGGCGCATGGTGCCAAGGTGGTGCTGGGCGGCAAGCGCATCGATCGTCCCGGTTCGTTCATGCAGCCGACCATCCTGACCGATGTGAAGCCCGGCAACCCGGCGTTTCGTGATGAGTTCTTTGGCCCGGTCGCGATGTTCTTCCGCGTCAAGAACGAGGATGAGGCGATTGCGCTGGCCAATGATTCCGATTTCGGGCTTGGTGGCTCGGTGTTCACCAAGGACATCGCGCGCGGCAAGCGGGTGGCCAGCCGGGTCGAGACCGGCATGATGTTCATCAATAACATCTCCTGGTCCGATGCCGAACTGCCGTTCGGCGGCATCAAAGACTCCGGCTATGGCCGGGAGTTGGGCGACATGGGCATTCAGGAATTCGTCAATAAAAAACTGGTCCGTTACGCGGCTGTCGAAGCACCGGTCTGACGCAGAGCCTCGTTTAACAGGTCAGCTATAATAAAGGGATTACCATGTACGTCAACGTCGCCGTCTTGAAGGAAACCCAGGTCCATGAGCGGCGCGTTGCCCTGGTCCCTGTGCTGATTGAAAAACTCACCAAACTTGGGGCCAGGCTGCACATGCAGTCTGGCGCCGGTGACGCGAGCGGGCTGGATGATGCTGGGTTCGACGATGTCGTTATCATGACCGATCGAACCGCAATGGTCGGTGCCGCCGATGTGGTGCTGGCGGTGCAGGCGCCGGCGGTTGCCGTGGTCGATGCGATGCAGGAGGGCGCGATCCTGATCTGCTTCGTCGATCCGGCGCATGATGCGGTATTGCTCGAACGCTTGCTGGCGCGGCGCATCACCTGTTTCGCTATGGCATCGATCCCACGCGTCACCCGTGCGCAGGCGATGGATGCGCTGTCGAGCCAGGCGGCGCTGGCCGGGTATTACGCGGTTCTGCTGGGTGCGACGCACTTGCCGCGCGTGTTGCCGAAGGTGACAACGGCGGGCGGCACGATCGGGCCGGCCAAGGTTCTGGTGATGGGGCTGGGCGTCGCGGGGCTCGAAGCGGTCGCGACCGCGCATCGGCTCGGCGCGATGGTCGAGGGGTATGACGTGAGGCCGGATACCGCCGGGCAGATTGCCTCGCTCGGGGCTAGTTTCGTGGCTACCGGCGTCGATGCGACGGGCAAGGGTGGCTATGCGCGCGCGCTGACCCCGGCCGAAACCACCAAGATCGATGCTGTGCTGACCACGCATATCCAGCAGGCGGATCTGATCATCACCACCGCGGCCATCCCCGGCCATCGCTCGCCGCGGCTGATCAGCAAGGCGCAGGTGGCGGGCATGAAGGCGGGTTCCGTCATTGTCGATCTTTCGGCCGAGGGCGGTGGCAATTGCGAGGCGAGCGTGCCGGGCGAGACGGTGCGGGTTGGTGGCGTGAGCATTGCGGCGCCGCTCAACGTGCCGTCCTGCCTGCCGGCGGATGCCAGCGCGCTCTATGCGCGCAACGTGTTCAACCTGCTCGCGCTGATGCTCAAGGACAATGTCATCACGATCGACTGGCAGGACGAAATCCTGGCGCACACCGCCATCACCCACGCCGGCAAAAGGGTCACGCCGAAGGCGACAACCCCGCAGAAAGCGGCATGAAAGCGAGATTGTCATGATCCATATCGATAGTTTCACCGGGCTCTATATTTTCATGCTGGCGGGGTTTGCCGGCTGGATCATCATCGGCCGGGTGCCGGCGATTTTGCATACGCCGCTGATGTCGGGCTCGAATTTCGTCCACGGCATCGTGGTGATCGGCGGCATCATCGTGCTGCTCGATGCGACGACGCTGACCGAACGCATCATCGGCTTCATCGCCGTGCTGCTGGGCGCCGGCAATGCCGCCGGTGGCTATGCGGTGACCGACCGGATGCTGGCGATGTTTCAGACCAGCGCGCATCCGGCGCATGCAAAACGACCGGCGCACAAGCGCGCCGCCCCTCACAAGAAAGTCTGAGCCATGATCGATCAGGTTTCACAATTATTGGTCGGTGCGGTCGATCTGGTGGCGGCATTTCTGCTGCTGTACGGGCTGCACCGGATGGCCTCGCCGGTCACCGCACCTTCGGGGATTTTCGTTGCCGGCATCGGCATGGCGGTTGCGATTCTGGTGACGTTTCTCGACATCGTCGGCGTCAGTGCCGCGGCGCGCCCGTTCCTGCCAGTCAATATCGGGCTCGCGCTGATCGCGCTGGTGATCGGTGGCGGGGTGTCGTGGTGGGGCGGCCGCAAGGTTGCGATGACCGCGATGCCGCAGATGGTCGCGATTTACAACGGCATGGGCGGCGGTGCGGCGGGGTCGATTGCGGCAGTTGAATTGTTCGCCCGTCACACCACCGGCATCGTGCCGCTGGTGGTGACGTTGCTGGGCGCATTGATCGGCGCGGTTTCGTTTGCGGGATCGATCATCGCCTGGGCGAAATTGCAGAGCATTCTGAACAAGCCGCTGCGCCTGCCGTTCATGCGCTACATCAACCTGTTCTTGTTTCTGCTGAGCCTGGCAGCGGGTGTGATGATCGCGGTGCTCAGTCAGAGCAGCGCGGTTTCGCCCGATTTCATCTACGGGTTCTTCATTCTGGCCATGCTGTTCGGCATCATGCTGACGTTGCCGATCGGCGGTGCCGATATGCCGGTGGTGATTTCGATCTATAATGCGTTCACCGGGTTGGCGGTGGGGCTCGAAGGGTTCGTGTTGCAGAATCCGGCCCTGATGATTGCCGGCATGGTGGTGGGTGCCGCCGGCCTGATGCTGACGATTCTGATGGCACGGGCAATGAATCGTTCGATCGCCAATGTGCTGTTCTCCAATTTCGGCGATGCGCCTTCCCATGCCCATGGCGCGATCAAGGGCGAAATGAAGCCGACCGCGCCGGCCGATGCCGGCACGTTCATGCGCTACGCCAAAAGGGTCATCATCGTGCCCGGCTATGGTCTGGCCGCGGCGCAAGGCCAACAGAAATTATTCGAATTCGTCAAACTGCTGCAGGCCGACGGGGTTTCGGTGAAATTCGCCATCCATCCGGTCGCCGGCCGCATGCCGGGTCAGATGGATGTGCTGCTCGCCGAAGCCGGCGTGCCGTATGACATGATTTTCCAACTCGATGACATCAATACCGAATTCGCCGAGACCGATGTGTCGCTGGTGATCGGCGCCAATGATGTCGTCAATCCCGCGGCGCGCACCGATAAATCCTCGCCGATCTTTGGCATGCCGATCCTGAATGCGGACAAGGCCAAGCAGGTCTACGTCATCAAGCGCGGCCAGGGCAAAGGCTATGCCGGTATTCAAAACGCGCTGTTCTACGCTGAGAATTGCAACATGGTCTACGGAGACGCCGCAGCGGTGCTCGCCACCATGATCGAGGCCGTGCGCGGCCTCGGCACCAAGGCGGCAGCGTAATCACCCAAGTCAATAGGAAACACACATGACAACCACAATGCATTCTGCCGTGGTCGAAGCCTTTGGCAAACCGCTGACCTTGCGCGAATGGGCAATCCCTACGCCCGGCCCGGGCCAGATCGTGGTCAAGACCGAGGCCTGCGGCGTCTGCCACACCGATCTGCACGCTGCCCATGGCGATTGGCCGCTGAAGCCGAAACTGCCGTTCATTCCCGGCCATGAAGGCATCGGCATCGTTTCGGCGGTTGGCGCGGGGGTCACGATTGTCAAAGCGGGCGATCGCGTCGGCGTTCCCTGGCTGTATTCTGCCTGCGGTCATTGCGAATACTGTCTGACCGCGTGGGAGACGGTGTGCGCCGAAGCGGAGTTCGGCGGCTATACGAAAAACGGTGGTTTCGCCGAATATATTCTCGCCGACCCCGATTACGTCGCGCATATCCCAGCCGGGCTCGATGCGCTTGCGGCAGCACCGATCATCTGCGCCGGCATCACCACCTACAAAGGGCTGAAGGAAACCGGCGCGCGGCCGGGCGAATGGGTCGCCATTTCCGGCGCCGGCGGGCTTGGGCATCTGGCGATTCAATACGCCAAGGTGATGGGGTTGATGGTCTGCGCGGTCGATATCGACGATCGCAAACTGGCCCAGGCCACCACCCTCGGCGCCGATTGCGTGGTCAATGCCAAATCGGGCGATCCGGCCGCAGCGGTCAAAAAACTCACCGATGGCGGCGCCCACGGCGTGCTGATCACCGCGCCCTCGCTGATCGCCTTCAACCAGGGTGTGGCGATGACGCGCAAGCACGGCATCTGCGTACTGGTCGGCCTGCCGCCAGGCGAATTTCCGATCCCGCTGTTCGAT
>NZ_NCJX01000045.1:0-18411 GCF_002282635.1 Acidiphilium sp. 34-64-41
TCCTCACATTTCACGAAATACAAAGCACGTATAAATTTGTTTTACTCTTGATATCAGAGTTAATCACAGTTTTTATTGTATTTTTGAAAGTCAGAAGATCGATTGCAGGTATATTTTCAGGTCAAATACTAGCGCTTGACATTATTTTCTCATCTTATTCATATATTTTTCTTTTCTTTGCCTCTATCATGTTCCTAACGCTTGACTATTCTTTATTATTTTCAAGCAACATTCGTCATCAAGACTCACTCGTTGCAGTACGAATCATATCAATACAAAAAAACGATACGCAAACATTTAAAATTGTTACCGCCGATGGACACATTTACCAATACATTAACTTACCTGGACAAAAACTGCCGGATTTTGTAGCACATTCCCTCGAAACTAAGGATGATTGGAATGGACGCGCCGTTATTAAGCTACTAAAAACTTTTTCTTCTTCAAACCAATATGTCACAGCTACCAAATTTCTTAAATAAAGATGCGTGGTGAGCGTTTGGCGGAAAGGCGAAACATGATCCGCCTCTTGTTTTTCGACTATCAAGATTTAATCCTATTTCTGTAGATAGTGGTTAAATACTATCTTCATTTTTGATTTATTATAATATCGAAGACCCACCCGAATGTGACTCCCCCGTTTCAATAAATTCCGCATGACCCGCTTCGCCGATCCATCCCAGAAAAACATAGCAATATCTATCATTCCATGTTAGTTCCCATTCGTAGCCATAAAAGTTACGAGGAATGGAAATGTCAGACGACTTTCGGCAAAAACTTAAAGTTTTCGCATCCCGCATGGTCGCTTTGGCGCCCCGTTGCACCAACGAGGAAAGCACCAAGCTTTTCCTCATCCTGCCATTTCTCAATTTTCTCGGTTATGACGACCGGAACCCCGATGAGGTCTGCCCCGAACACGGCGCTGACTTCTCCGAAAAATACAAAAACCGCGTCGATTTCGCGATTCTGAAAGGAACGTCGCCGGTAATCGCCATCGAGTGCAAGACGCTCGGCTCGCCCCTGAAAGACGACCGGGGACAACTCCGCTCCTATTTCAACGCGGCCCCGACCGTCAAAATGGGCGTGATCGCCGACGGGTTGGTCTATGAATTTTACGCCGATTCCGACGAACCCAACATGATGGACCAGACCGCCTTTCTGGCGATCGATCTGCGCGAGGTTGCCAAAGGCAAAATCGAAGATTCTGTCGAGGAAGGCCTAAAAAGCCTCCAGAAAAGCAATTTCGACCCGGAGAATATCGGCGCTGAAGCCAAACGAAAACTGATTTTTCAAAACGTCATTCAACAGATCGCTAAACTTGCCGAAGATCCAAGCGAACCCTTCGTTCGTATGCTGCTGCAAAATGCCGGATTGAGCCACGTGCGGACCAAAGCTCTGTCCGAATTCCGCGAAATAACCCGCAGCGCCTTCCGCGAATTCGTGAATCTCCGAATTCTCCAACGTCTCGACATTCCGGCAAAAGATAAGGAACTCGAAAAATCAATCACACCCGCTGAGAGCCCCGCGACCGAAATCATCGTAAAAGCGGATGACGCTATCCAGCCAACAGCCATCGAATTGGATGTGTTCAATTACGTCAAACGTCGTCTCGCCTTTCTCGTGAAGGAGAACAACATGTTTGAGGAGATCGATAATATCGATTTTCGAAAATATAAGGGCAAATTTGTCGTATTTCACAAGCGCGAACGAGCGGGTCGCCTGTTTGACCTATATGAAAACAAACTAAAAAAATATTCCTTTGATTTTGGAGCCGGAACCGGCGGAGAGATCGTTACTGACAAACTCCTTGATATCGATACCGTGTTGTCGGCAATTTTCACCAAACGAGCCACGGAGAGCGAAACCCCTGTGAAAAAACAAGCCGCCGCGAAATCTGCGTAAAATCCACCGGCTCTGGTAGGGCGGAAAAGCGAAGCGCAATCCGCCTCTTCTCCCTATCCGCCACCCCACCCCACCTATCCCCCGGTGCGCCAACGCGTTACCCCCGCCCCATGCCGCCCCCAACCACCCATCGCCCCACCCACCGCAACCCGCGCATCGACATCCTGCGCGGCGTCGCAATCCTGATGGTGATGATCCTCCACTTCAGCGACACCTACCGCCTCTGGCACACCGGCCCCCTTCGAACGATGTTCGGCGGCCCCACCATCTTCGCGGTCATCGGCTGGAGCAATTTCGGCGTCACATTGTTCTTCGTCATCTCGGGCTATCTCATCACCACCAACGCGCTCAACCGCTACGGCGCCCTCCGCCACATCCCGCTGCGATCCTTCTACGTCCAACGCCTCTCCCGCCTCGAACCGCTCCTTCTCATCGCCCTCGCCATCATCGTAACCCTCGGGCTCTTCGGCCTCGCCCCCTTCAAGCAACCCAACAAGCCAACGTCGGACATCCTGCTCGGCGCACTCTCCGTCCTGACCTTCTGGCACAACACCCTCATGCAGCGCCTGGGCTATTTCAATTACTGCCTGAATATCTACTGGTCGCTCTCCGTCGAAGACCTGTTCTACCTGATCTTCCCGATCGCCTGCATCCTGCTCCGCAAAACCTGGCTCATCGCCGCCCTCTGCCTGATCCTCATCGCCATCGCCCCCTGGTATCGCGCGCACCACATGAACAGCGATATCTTCTACCTCTATGCCAATGTCTCCTGCTTCGACGCCATCGCGATCGGCTGCCTGTGCGCCCTGGCCGCTCCCCACATCACCCTGCAACCCCGCACCGCCCTCATCCTGCGGATCGGTGCGACCATCGCCATCATCGCCCTATGGCTCAACGGCTTCGGCGGCGACCGCAAAATCTACAGCTTCACCCTCCTCGCCCTCGCCGCCGCCATCCTCATCCTCGCCAGCCGATCCGGCCCCCCACCAAAATGGACCGACACACCCCCCGCCCGCGCCATTCGCTGGCTGGGACGGCACAGCTACGAACTCTATCTGTTCCACATCATCATCCTGGCAGCCATGCGCGACATCATCCCCTACCCCGCGATGGGATACTGGCCGCAACTCCCATGGCTGATCCTGTTCCTGACCCTGTCCGCCACCACCGCCGCCCTCGCCGCCCGCCACATCGGCGACCCCGCCAACCGCGCCCTACGCACCCGCTTCGACCCTCACCCCAAACCGTAGCAAGCGTGGGATGGGTATCCCTCTGATCCCCGTCAATATTTTGGAAAAAGCTGCTAAATCAGCAAGCTGGCGGATGACACTTTTGTTGGCGCATCGATCTTCTCAACCTGATCAATCAAACTAACACCCAAGCCGCCAAAGCCGCATAACAAAAACCAGCCGAAATGCCCCAGCCGACGTTCAAAAAATAGCGGAACATCGTCGTGGAAACCGGGCATGGTTTCTTGGTGGTTGTCGCCAGTCGCAAGCTGTGACAGCGTCGTGCTTGACCAAAAAAATTTGCGGAGTGTCCGAATGCTGCAGGTGTTTACCACGATCCAACAATGGGTTACCTCGAACAACCGGTCCAAACACCATTCCAACGAATTGGTCATAGCACTGATCTGGAAAGAGAGCGGGTTCGATGACGCCTCAAAGAACTCCAAATCGACCGCGACCGGGCTGATGCAGATGACGATCCCGGCGGTCGATGACGTCAATCGCAGCACCCCGCAAGGAACGCATTATTCCTTCGCCGATATGCTCGATGGGCCAAAAAATATTCAGTGCGGCACGTATTATCTGGACATGATTTTTCACCGCTCCGGTGATGACATGGTGACAGGCCTGACTCGGTTCGGCACGGGTACCGGGTATGCCACAAACATTCTCGCGGCGGAAAAATGCCTGAAACGTGCCGAAGGTCTAACAAGCTGATATATCCGATGCTGGCCAAGGCCTGTCTGTTCAGGATTCACCAATGAAACAGAAGTTCGGAATCGCGGCTGCAATTTGTCTGCTCGCTAGCCAAGCGCTAGCCGATCCGTCCCAATGGGCAGGGCTGGCCACATTCGCCGGAACCTATCCTGCGGCCGGATTGATGAAGTCACCTTTGGTGCAAAACCAACTGAAAGCGTTACTAAGCCCAAAGGACCGGACGCGTTTATCAGAAATGTCCGTATCGCCGCCGGTTTCCGCAATTGGGAGCGATCTGCTGGCGCAGTTCTGCCTGCCACATGATTGCGCAAGCCAGAGTGCCGTGCTCGTCGTCGATCCGGCGCGGCAGAGACTATGGATCGGATTTTACAACAATGACCGGAACAGAGTGCAGATGGATTGGTCAGGGAACGACGATCCTGCGGATGTTCCAGCCAATATCCAGAAACAGTTGGCGAAAATACATAGTCCATTTTAAGGGGCGCAATAGCTTGTATCCACTTCTGCTACGCGCCGTGCCAGTATCTAACGAAAAGTCATGGTTGCAGATTGACCGGGCATAGGCCAAACTCTCGGCCCTTTCATCCGCATCTACGCCTAATGCAACACAAACACCGCCCCGCCCATCAAACGCGACCCGCGCAATCCGCCGAACAGATACGCCACCAACAGGAAAACGCGTCGTACCCTGGCGCAAACATATTTCATGGATTGCCCCCCCACACGTTAGCGCAATACTTGCGAATGCCCATTCGGATGTTCCAGATGCCCTTGGGCCAAGCCGCACGTCGATGAACGATCTCTTCCCCGAAGATCGGGCGCGCCTGAGCCTCGATCCTGGTGCGGTACTGCTTGGCGGGTTTGCGGTACCGATCGCCGGTGCTCTGCTCGATGCGATCGCGACGATTGCCGCCGCCGCACCGTTCCGTCATCTCGAAACGCCGGGTGGGCGGCGGATGTCGGTGGCGATGACGAATGCCGGGCGGCTCGGCTGGGTGTCCGACCGGCGGGGCTACCGCTACGACCCCACCGATCCCCTCACTGGCCAGGCGTGGCCGGCGATGCCGGCGGTGTTTGCCGAACTTGCACTGAATGCGGCCGCAGCGGCGGGCTATGACGGGTTCGCGCCGGAGGCGTGTTTGATCAACCGTTATGAACCGGGTGCGCGGTTGACGCTGCATCAGGACCGTGACGAGCGTAATCTCGGCCAGCCGATCGTGTCGGTGTCGCTCGGTGTTGACGCGCGGTTTCTATGGGGCGGGTTGTCGCGCGGCGATCGCACGCGCCGGATTGCGCTACATCATGGCGATGTCGTGGTCTGGGGCGGGCCGGCGCGGCTGGTGTTTCACGGCATCGATACTTTAGCCGCCAGTACCCACGCGCTGACCGGCGGGCTGCGCTATAATCTCACCTTCCGGCAAGCCAGTTGAGATGAGCCACATCTCGGAGTCGTTTAAGTAACCATTGCGGTAATACCAACCCAATTCATGGTTTGCAAAGGCGAGCCTTTGCTGGGGTCTGGGGCAAAGCCCCAGCCTTACTTGCTACGTCCCCCCAGTAGCCCAGCCTTCCGCATCCGATGCCGCAACTGATCGTAGGTGATACCCAGCGCGGCGGCGGTGCGGCGTTGGTTGTGGCGGTGTTCGGCGAGGATGGCGGCGAGGGTGGCGGTGTCGGTGGGTGGCGGTGTGGGGGTGCCGAAGGGGTCGAGGCGGATGTGGTTGAGGGGGGATTGCCAGTCGGTTTCGCGGTAGAGGCTGCGTTCGACGGTGTTGCGGAGTTCGCGGACGTTGCCGGGCCAGTGGTGCGCCAGGAGTTGGGCCTGGGCGGCTTGGGTGAAGCCGGCGAAGAAGCTGCGGCCGAGTTCGGCGGTCATGCGTTGGGCGAAGTGTTCGGCGAGGAGGAGGATGTCTTCGCCCCGGTCGCGCAGGGGCGGGATGCGGATGACGTCGAACGCGAGGCGGTCGAGCAGGTCGGCGCGGAATTTTTTGGCGGCGACTTTGGCTTGCAGGTCTTCGTGGGTGGCGGCGATGACGCGGACGTCGACGGCGATGAGGTCGTTGCCGCCGACGCGTTCGAACACGCCGTATTCGATGACGCGGAGCAGTTTTTCCTGCACTGCGAGCGAGGCGTTGGCGATTTCATCGAGAAAGATGGTGCCGTGGTCGGCGAGCTCGAAGCGCGAGGCGCGGCGGCGGGTGGCGCCGGTGAAGGCGCCGGCTTCGTGGCCGAACAATTCGGAATCGAGCAGGGATTCCGACAGGGCGCCGCAGTTGAGTTGCAGCAAAGGCTGGTTCCAGCGGGTTGAGAGCAGCGCGAGGCGGCTGGCGATGAGCTCCTTGCCGGTGCCGCGTTCGCCGATGACGAGGACGGGGCGATCGATCGGGGCGAGGTCGGAGACGTGGGCGAGCATGGCGCGGAAGGCGGCGCTTTGGCCGATCAGAGTGGTTTCGCTGGCGCTGGTGGTGACGGAAATGGGAGTTGTCCTGATATTTGGTGCTAATATTTAGCATTTTATGGTTGTTCGTAGGAAGCGAAATCGGCGTGGTTGTTGTGGATCAAGGGGTTAGGTGATGCAGGCGGGCTTCGGGCGGTTTGGCACGATCCATGCTTATGGTTTGCCATCTGCCTCTCTCACTCAAAAGGAGGATCCCATGGGGATTTTCTCGCGCTTGTCCGATATCGTTAATTCCAACCTGAACGCGCTGCTCGACCGGGCGGAAGACCCGCAGAAAGTGATCCGCCTGGTGATCCAGGAGATGGAGGATACGCTGGTCGAAGTGCGCTCGGCCGCGGTGCGGCTGATCGCCGAGCGGCGGGAGGTCGAGCGGCGGATGGCGGCGCTGACGCGCGACCAGGACGAGTGGCATCGCAAGGCGGCATTCGCCGTGCAGCGTGGGCGGGAGGATCTGGCGAAAGCCGCGCTGCTCGCGAAAAGCCGGGCGAGCCAGGCGATTGCCGAGGCGCAGGGCCAGATCGAGGCGGTGCAGGCGGCGATTGCGCAGCAGAACGAGGATGTCGGCAAGCTGCAGGCCAAGCTCGATGATGCGAAGGCGCGCGAGAAATCGATCGTGCTGCGCCAGCAGAGTGCCACGACGCGGTTGAAGGTGAAGCAGACACTGTATGACGAGCGGGTGACCGATGCGTTCGCCCGTTTCGAGCAGGTGGAGCGCAATCTGGACCTGATGGAAGGTCGCGCCGAGGCGTATGATCTGGGCCGGCGGCCGGCGGCGCCGACGGTGGCCGAGGAGTTCGCGGCGTTGGAGGCCAATGATCAGGTCGAGCGCGAACTGGCCGAGCTGAAATCGCGGATCAAGGCAGAAGAAAAAGCCGCCTGAACGGCACACGAACAAGGAGAGGTTTCATGTCGAGTTTTCTGGCCCTGATGATCCCGATCATTGCGATCGCTGGAGCGTACGGCTTGTCCGCCTATAAGATCCATTTGCGAAGCCGGGGCGCCGGACTGTCCGGCGCGGATCGTCAGTTAATCGAAAGCCTGTCGGCCACGGCACAGCGGCTGGAACAGAGGGTGGCGACATTGGAGCGCGCCCTGCTCGACGCCGAGACGCCCTATTCCCGTAGCACGGAGGTCTAGCCATGGATCCGGTCCTCCTCGCCGAATTGTCGAACACGCTGGTGCCGCTCGGGTTGGGATTCATGCTGTTCGTCGCACCGGTGTGGCTGTGGCTGCACTACCGGCGCGGCGGCGGCAGGCAGGCCGAGTTGCAACGGCTGGAAGCCGCGATATCCGCGCTTTCGAACAATGCCCAACGGTTGGAACAGCGCGTCATTTCACTCGAGACCGCGCTGCTCGATGCCGAACACGCCTATCGCACCCGCGTTTGAAATCAGGTCATTCAACCATGAGCACGACCATGAACCGTTCGGATTTCACCATCGCCGTCTCCGCCCGCCGCGGCGCACTGGCCGGCGTGTGCGCCGCCCTGGCGGCCTTCATCGAGGTACCGTGCTGGATCATCCGCGCGGTCGCCGTGCTGTTACTGATGTGGCACCCGATTGCGGCGATCCTGGTCTATCTGGCGCTTGCCGCCTTCATCCGCCACGGGCGCGGGCGGTTCTCGCAGCGGCTGTCCAGCTTGCGCGACCGGGTTGCCCCGCCGCGCGCGCCGGACATGCCCGGGCCAGGGTCAGCGCCACGGCCGATCTTGCCGATCGATGGGCTGGCGTCGCGCTTCGCCAATCTGGATCTGCGGCTCGCCCGGCTGGAAGCCCGCGCGGCCGACCCCGATCGCCTGTTGCGCCGCCGGTTCGACCGGCTGTAATATTCATCGTCTCGTGAGGACACGCGCCATGACCGAAAAACTCATCAAGCAGCGCAAGCCAGCGGAACCGCCGTCGGCGCCGGCCCTGCCAGGATTGATCAGCGCGCCGCCACGGCGCGAGCGCACCACGGGGCGCGCTGCCCTGATCATCGGGCCGGCGATCGGGTTCGCGCTGGCCGCCAGCTTGGCTATTTCGTTTGCTCTGGCGCTGGCCGGCGGTGCCGGACAGGCCGCATTGGGCAGCACCCACGATACCGGCAAGGCGCGAATGGCGGTGTTCGTTCTGTGAAGCGCACGATGTTCATGGTCCTCGCGGCCGCGTTGGGGCTGATGCCCGGGGCCGAGGCGGCGACAGTGCATCCGGCGCTGGCGCCGTTCCATGCGATCCGGATCGATGGCGTGGCGCACGTTGTCTTTACCGAGGCGCCCGATCAATCGGTGACCGCGACGGGCCGAACGGCTACGTTGAAACGACTCCGCCTGACCGTTGAAAACGGCGTGCTGGTGATGCGGATGAAGAGTGGCGCGACATCCTATGGCGATGATGCGGTGAGGCTGGCGCTCACGGCGCCGCTGCTCGACCACGTCACGGTCAGCGGCATGGCGAGCGGCGATCTGCGCGGGCTGACCGGGCCGGCGTTCACCCTGGACATATCGGGCACCGCGCGCCTGACCATGAGCGGGGCGGTGCAGCGGGCGATGCTGACCGTGAGCGGTGCTGGGCAGGTCGATGCAAAACGACTGGTCGCGGATGATCTGACGCTGAAAATCGACGGCACCGGGGTGGTCCGGGGCTATGCCAGCAAGGTTGTGCATGTCAGTGTCAGCGGGGTTGGGACGGCCCATGTCGCGGGTGATCCGCCGGTGCGGGACGTGTCGAAAAGCGGGATCGGTCTGGTCGAGTTCAACTGACCGGCCGGAACCCTGGGTGAGGCGGCGGAGACAAGATCGATGATTTCATGAGAGGGCTGGTCCGGATCGCGATGGCGGTCGTTGCCGTGTTCATCGCAACGGTGTCAGCCCCGGCGGCTGATACCACCGTCACACGCGCCGTCGCACCGTTCACTTCATTGCGGGTCGATGGTCATTTCATCCTGCACGTCAGCCAGGGCACCACCCAGTCGGTGCAGCTGGCCGGGGATCGCTACCTGATCAACAACCTCCAGATCGGTGTTGCCAAAGGCGTGTTGAGCATCGACCGGCCGCACGGGTTCGACCTGCCGAAACACCAGACCGTCACGATTACCATCACGGCGCCCGAACTCACCGCGGTTGGGCTGCGGGGGCTGGTGCATGCGAGCGTAACCGGCCTCGCGGGACCAGCGTTCGCGCTGACCAACAACGGCGCCGCCGCCGCCACATTGACGGGTGCAGTGGGGCGGTTCACGCTGATTTCGCGCGGGGTCAGCTCGATCGACGCCGGCGGGCTGCATGCCAAGACGGTGACGATGCTGGTGCGCGGCCAAGGCAATCTGCGCGTGTTCGCAAGCCAGGTGGCGGACGTGACGATGTACGGCGAAGGCCGCATCGATGTGATGGGCCACCCCAAGGTGCACCAGTTCAAGACCCTGGCCTACGGGGTCATCAGCCTTAAGTGAGGGTGGTGCTGCGATCGGCCTCAGGCGGCTTCGCGGCGTAATCCGGCTTGCAGCGAACGACGGGAGGTTGCGAGATGCGCCGCCATCGCCCGGGCCGCGGCATCGCGCTTGCCGGCGCGCAATGCCAGTAGAATGGCCAGATGTTCAGCGATCGCGATGCGGCTGCGCTCGGTCTCCTGCTGCTTGTCCCATTGGTAATGGTAGTGGAACAGGAACGAGACGATATCGAAAAAGTCGCGTGCGAACCGGTTTTGCAGATGGCCGATCAGCCAGAGGTGAAAATCGCGGTCCAGCGTGGGAAACTCGGCGTAGCGTTCGGCCAGGGCCGCCTCGATCGCGCGGTGGCGCGCGATCATGACATCGGCGGCGGCGACGAATTCGGGGTCCTGACCCGCCGGGACGCGGTTGATCGCGGCCATTTCGATCAGCTCGCGCATGTCGGCCACCTCGGCTGCGAAACCGTCGTGGAATTCCTGCAACACCCAGCCGCCGCGCGGCTGTTTGGCGATCAGCCCGAAACGGGAAAACCCGATCAGGAATTCCCGCACCGATACCGTGCTGGCGTTGCTGTCGCGTGCCAGCTCGGCCTCGGAAAACACGTGGCCGGGCCGCCAATCGCCCAGCAGGACGCGCTGCATGAAGATCAGCTCGATCTGATCCTGCGGGCCGCTGGTTTCGGCATCGTCGAAATAATCGGCGGTGACCGGGGCGCGGGCGATCGCCACACCGTCGTCTTCACGCCGCAGCACACCCAGCGCGATCAACCGTTCGAGCGCGGCGCGCACCGTGGTGCGGCTGACGTCGAACTGCCGGGCCAGTGCACTGTCCGACCCCAGCATGCCGCCACCCTGCGTTGCCACATGGTCAAGCAGGGCATTGCTCGTGCGTTTCAGCAGCGTATTCGGCTTGGCCATGGTGGCGGATGCCTATCGAAGTGATGGACACAATCCGGCGGCGAGCCCGCCGGATTGAACGATCATCACTGTGCGGCGAGCGGCGTCAGATTGGCAAGACCGGTCGTATAGACGCCGGTGATTGCGGTGATCGCCGCCTTGTTGTCCATGCCGGGCTTGGGGTGCGCCGAAAGATCGGCGCGCTTGAAGCTGCCGGTCCAGGTAACGCGGGTCTTGTCGGCGCCGAGCTTGGTCACCGAAATGGTCGAGTAGTAATGGCTGACCGGCAACACCTTCATGTTGGAGGCGGTCGGCTGGATGATGTAGCTGTAGCGCATCCGCGCCGCGCTGTAGTGCTTCAGCTGCTCGGTGACGATCGGGCCACCGAGATTGAGCGTGCGGACCGATCCGGGCTGGTTGCCCATGGTCGCACTGCTGGATTTGACGGCCGGCACCCAGGTGAGCGTGCCGAACTGGTCGATGATGCTCCAAACCTTGGCTGCGGGCGCTGCGATCACCACGGTTTTGGTGACGTGCAATACCGGCGCTGCCTGCGCGGTGCCAGTTCCGGCGATAGCGAGCCCGATTGCAGCGATCGGAAGCGCGCCGATTGCGGTGCGCCGTGATATTTTATGGTCCAAGACGATTCTCCTGTTGATTTTTCTCGTCAGTGATGTGTCCCTTTTTCGGGGGACATCGCTCTGTACACAATCCAGTGGCGCCCGACCAGTAACTACCTCGACCTCAAACTATCAGGACGCCCAGCTTTCGGTTGCCGGATTGTTGTTTGCGCTTTTGCCACCCCGCAACGCCGATGGCGCGGCGGCGTGGCATGCGTTCAGCCGGCGTCGAGTTCCTTGGCGCTATGCACCACCTTGGCAACCATGCCGTATTTGATCGCCTCGTCGGCACCCATCCAGTAATTCCGGTCGGTGTCCTTCTCGACGCGCTCGAGACTCTGGCCGGTTTCACGCGCGATGATGCGGTTGATTCGCTCGCGCATCTTGATGATCTCGCGCGCCTCGATCTCGATATCGGTCGCAGGGCCGCGTACCCCGCCCATCGGTTGATGCAGCAGAAAGCGCGTGTTCGGCAGGCAGAATCGGCGGTCCTTGTGGCCGGCCAGGAAAATCAGCGCCCCGGCACTCGCCACCCAGCCCGTGCCGATCATGCGCACCGGCGAGGTTGCATCGACATAGCGGATCACGTCGTGAATCGTGTCACCGCTCTCGACATGGCCGCCTGGCGAATTGACATAGACATCGATCGGCTCGTCCGCCGCGCCCGACAACGCCAGCAACTGACCTGTTACCGCGCGGGCGATCCGGTCGTGAATTTCGCCGAAAATCAGAACCTTGCGCTGCTTGAACAGGCGGCTCTCCAACTCGGCACCCGGCGCCTTCGGCTCCTTCTTGTCGGTGTCCTTCGGATCCGTCTCGGGAGCATCCTCCTCGTCAGCCCGCGGGGCGATCCAGTTCCGATATGCGTTCGTCATCCGTTACTCCTGCAAATAGATCGACCCATTGTGCGTGAACGACGCCGCGCTGTCGAGTTGATCTTGTCGCCGATCTCGGCGCACAGGCGCGAACCCAGGCTTTTGCTGACACCGTTTGTGGCGGAGCATGATTTAGTCTGACTTCGGCCCGGTTTGGGCGCTTACGAAGTGTCGGAGCCGTGATGGACGATCTGCTCAGAGTCAACGTGCGGGCCGAACCCATTATGCATGTCTATTCACCGATATCGGGGGATGGACCCGGCGCCGGGCAGCATTTCCCGGTGTGATCGCCGCTGCCCTGGCGCGGCATGACGGTTTGCTGCGCGATCTGATGAGCGCCGACGGCAATGACGGCATCACGATCGCCCTCGCTGCGCGCCGACCGCCATGCTGGCAAGGATGGTCCGGGTGTTTTTCGAGATCCGACGGATGCCTGGGGTTGGTTCGACTGGGATTTCACGTGGCAGGCTACCATGTGACCCGGCATCGTTTCCACAAGTGCAGGCGCCACCGCCGCGCAGCGCGGTTCGGCGAGGGGGCCGCGGGTGCGGAAATGGCAGCCCGAGGGTGGGTTGAACGGGTTGGGTGGTTCGCCGGTCAGCACGAGACGCTGGCGCTTGAGTTTGGGGTCCGGGATCGGCACTGTGCCCTGGTATACGGGTGGCGCGGGTTGTCGTAGAGGGCGCGGGCTGGCGCGACTTCCACGATGCGGCCGAGATACATCACGGCAACGCGCGTGCTAATGTGTTCGACCACCTCTCAGCAAGGGTTCGGCGGCGACGCAGGCATCGGTCGCGAAGGTGCAGCGCGCCGCGAACCGGCAGCCGGCGGGCGGGTTGATCAGGCTTGGAACGGTCTCGGGGATTTGTGCGAGCCGGACCGGCTTCAGCGTGCCATACGGCGTCCATGCCGCGAGCGGCTCGTAGAACAGGCGCGAGGCGTTTTGGTCCTTGGTCCCGTTGGCAAAAATGCGGGTTGAGCAGCGTCGGCCCTTCCCACCGCAGGAGTTTCAATGTGCCGCCGCCGCCGCGCTTGTTCGGGGTGTATTCGATGCCCGAAGATGTCGGCATGGCCATGCCGGATACGGCGAGCATCTGGTTGGCCAAAGGTGCGGCCAGACCCACGCCGGCCATGCGCTCGATCAAGCCGCGCCGCAAAAGTGTGCCGCGTTTGACGCGATCGATCCATTGTTGGAGCCGCACTGCGTCCATCCGGTCTCTCCAGCTATAGTTTCGACACCTGCCCTGTATTCACGCCAGTTTTATTTACCTTGGGTGGCATAGGGTCCGCTTGGCTGCCATGGCATGATTGCGTTTCTGCGATCTTGCGCGAAATCGAAGCTATTACTGGACGGACGCGTTCGATCGGCATACCGTCGCGTATTCCTTTTTGGGTCGAGCGCAGGACCATCATGATGCAGAATTCCGAACAGATCTGGCGCCGTGTTGATGCGAAGAAGGACGCGTTCACCGCACTCGCCGACCGCATCTGGGATCACCCCGAAATCGCCTACGCGGAACATCGCGCGGTCGCCGAGCACGCCGCGATGCTGGATAGCGAAGGGTTTCGCGTTACCCGCGATATTGCCGGCATCCCGACGGCGGTGATCGGCGAGGCAGGGCAGGGTGGCCCGGTAATCGCCATTCTGGGTGAATACGATGCGCTGCCGGGCCTCAGCCAGGAGGCCGGGTTGGCCGAGCACCGGCCGATTGATGCCAATGGCGCCGGCCACGGATGCGGCCATAACCTGCTCGGATCGGCCGCACTGCTGGCCGCCACGGCGGTGAAGGATTACCTGGCCGCCAATAACATCGCGGGGCGTATCCGTTATTACGGCTGCCCGGCCGAGGAGGGGGGCGCCGCCAAGACGTTCATGGTGCGCGAAGGGGCGTTCGACGATGTCGATATTGCAATCTCCTGGCACCCGTCGGCGTTCTCCGGCGTCATGCAAGCGGCGTCGCTCGCCAACACCCGCATCGATTTCCAGTTCACCGGCCGCGCCGCTCATGCCGCCGCCTCGCCGCATCTCGGCCGCAGCGCGCTCGATGCGGTGGAATTGATGAACGTGGGCGTGAACTACATGCGCGAGCACATGCCCAGCGACGCGCGCATCCACTACGCCATGCTCGACGGCGGCGGTATCGCGCCCAACGTGGTGCAGGCGAAGGCGAAAGTACGTTACGCCATCCGCGCGCGTGAACTGCCGGATCTCTGGCCGCTGATCGAACGCGTCAAAAAAATCGCGCAGGGTGCCGCGCTGATGACTGAAACCACCGTCGCGTTCAAGGTGATCAGCGCCGTCTCCAACCTGCTCGGCAACACGCCGTTGGAGCGCGCCACGCACGATCAGTTCCTGCGCCTCGGCCCGCCGCCGTTCGATGCGGCGGATCGCGAATTTGCCGCCCGGATTCAGGAGACTTTGACGCCGGAGGACATCGCCGCGTCGTGGCAGCGGGCCGGACTGAAACCACAGACCGGCACCACCCTGTGCGACATCATCGTGCCGCGTGATGCGAAACCCTCGACCATGCTCGGCTCGACCGATGTCGGCGATGTAAGCTGGGCGGTCCCCACGGTGCAGGCGCGCGGGGCCACCTATGCGATCGGAACGCCAGGCCATTCCTGGCAACTTACGTCTCAGGGCAAGAACGCAGCGGCGCACAAGGGCCTGGTCCACGTTGCGAAAATCATGGCCGGGACTGCTGTGGAGGCGCTGCGCGATGACGCGCTTATTGCCAGCGCCAAGGCTGATCATCAGGCGCGTACCGCTGCACAGCCCTACGTCTGCCCTTTGCCGGCGGAGGTGATGCCGCCGGTCGAGACCAAAGTCGCCGCCTAGCCCGCGGCGCGGATGCGACACTGACCGCCGGCAATCGGTGCGGCAGGTCAGACAAGCAAGACGGGAGATGCCATGACCGACACTTTGCGCCGCGAAACGCTGATCGCGCAGGCGATGGGCCGGATCGACGCGACGACACGGGCGGTGATCGCACCGATCCACGTGTCGACCACGTTCGTTCGCGATGCCGACAATCAATACAGCGCTGGTTTCGTGTATGGGCGACCCGACAATGCAACGGTTCGCGAAGCCGAGGCCGTGCTGGCAATGCTCGAAGATGCCGGGGCGGGGGCGCTGTTGTTCGGGTCGGGGATGGCGGCGGCCATCGCGGTGTTCGCCATTCTGGACGCCGGCGACCACGTGCTTGCACCGCAGATCATGTACTGGGCGCTGCGGCATTGGCTGCTGACCGAACTGACGAGGCGCGGTGTCGATGTAACTTTTGTCGCGATGGACGATGTCGCTGCCGTCGCGGCCGCAGTGCAACCAGGCCGGACGCGATTGATCTGGATTGAGACGCCCGGCAATCCAATTTTGGACGATCACCGATGTCGCCGCGATCGCCGCGATCGCCCACCGCGCCGACGCAAAACTCGCGGTCGATGCCACAGTCGCCTCGCCGTATCACATGCAGCCGCTGGCCTTAGGCGCGGATTTCGTGATGCACGCCGCGACCAAGATTTTGAACGGCCATTCCGATGTCGTGGCCGGCGTGGTGGTCGGCGCGCGCGACGATGCGCATTGGCAGCGGATCGTCACGACGCGCAAATTGGGCGGTGCGATTCTGGGACCGTTTGAGGCGTTTTTGCTGATGCGCGGCATGCGCACGCTGTTTCTGCGCGCCGCGGCCCAGGCGGCCAGTGCGGCAGATCTGGCCGCGCGTTTGGTCGGGCATCCGATGGTTGCGGCCGTGCTGTATCCGGGCCTTGAGACCCACCCTGGCCATGCAATCGCGGCGCGGCAGATGGTCAACGGTTTCGGCTCGATGCTATCGATCAGGGTGGTCGGCGGCGCGGCGCACGCCATCGCCACGGCTGCTGCGGTGCGCATCTGGCATCGCGCGACGTCCCTGGGCGGGGTGGAGAGCCTGATCGAGCATCGTGCCTCGATCGAAGGCGAGGGAACGCCGTGCCCGGATGATCTCCTGCGATTGTCGGTGGGGATCGAGCATGTCGAGGATTTATACGCCGATCTGGCGCAGGCCCTGCATGGTGCGGTTTCTGCTTGCAAAGCATGAAACATCACCCCGCGCGTCCAAATATCTAGCCTTGATCGAGGTTTGCGAACGGCTTCAGAGCCGATGACCGATACCAACCGTCCAGACGCGCATCCTGTGCCGATGTTCTGGTTCCGATCGAGTTCGGTCTTGCAGGATCGCTGGTGATAAAGTTCCGAGCGTTTCTCGACATTTCGTCGAAACAACGACCCACACGGGTGGGCATGCACAGGTCGTCGATTCAGGCGGCCCAACGCCGCGTCATACCAAGCCGCTATTCGATGACGCGTGACCCCGGCCGCCCGTCATCGGAGGCGAGCAGATCGCCATCGAACCGGGCCTCGATCGACTTGCCGGCGACAGGTGACAGACCAGGGAGACATGGGGTATTTGCAAACGAGGTGAGCATGCTGTTTCGTCGTGGTGAAGGTTTGTCTCGACAACAAATTCTCACTCCGACTCAACGGTCTACACTATGCTCACCAATGTTCACGCATAACGCGGGTTAGGGACGTGAGCCTGCCCTCTGAAACATATTCGAGCGGAACGATGATTGACGGATTGAGCCACACAAGCTGCTGTCTTGACGTCGTATGAGCGGTCGGCCCGCCCTGTTCCTCGACCGTGACGGCATCATTAATCATGACATGGGATACATTTTTCGTGTCGAAGATTTTATATTCCGGGACGGCATTTTCGAGCTCTGCCTGGCTGCGCAGCAGCGAGGGATGGCCCTAGTTATGGTTACCAACCAGGCAGGGATCGGTCGCGGCTTCTATACCGAGGCCGACTTCTGGCGACTGACTTCGTGGATGATGGCGCAGTTTGCCTCCCATCAGATCGCCTTTGCGGGCGTCGAATTCTGCCCGGACCACCCGACCCACGGGATCGGACCCTATCGGCGTCACTCGTCGCGCCGCAAGCCTGAGCCGGGGATGATACGCGATGCAAGTATTGTTCATGGTCTTGACGTCCGGCGTTCTGCCATGATCGGGGATCGGGCGACGGATATGCACGCCGCGGCTGCTGCCGATGTCGGACTGCTCTTGCTATTGGCCGCCACCCCTGACGAAGCGGCAGCCGCTCCGCCCGGCACGATCTTGCTCGCGAACGGCGCGCTGCACGAAGCTGCCCGGATCATTGCCAATACCCCTTTTTGATCTCGGACTCTATTCAAGATGGCGTATTCAAGTGTGGGAACGAACGCACCCCGGGTCGCGTATTCGGTCAGGATGTGTGGATGGGAAGTTTGCCGCGTGGATTGGCGGTTGTTGATCGGACCATGACTGAGGTACGGCGGCGTCTGTCTGGCGGCCGTTCGGGGCTTGCCCTCGGTGGTCCGCCGTTTGGCAAGGCCGCACGGTTGCTACGGTTGAAGTGGTCTCCAGAGCAGATGTCAGGCAGGCGCAAAAGGATCGAGGGCGGGATAGAGCAGAAATCGAGGCTGAGCGTGTCGCATGCGGCGATCTATCACGCGGTCTACGGCTCTGCCGCGCGGCGAATTACGGCGCGAACTGGTCGCATCCCTCCGCCGAGAAAAGCCCACCCGGGTCCGCAAACCGAAGGGAGCCGAACGCCTTGGCAAGCGGGGCAATACCAACTGACATAGCCTTTCACGCACGCCCAGGTCCTTGTTCCGATTGAGGCGATACGGGCTGGATCGTTGACGAGGAACAGCCAAGCCGGTTTGCAAGCTTCGAGCATGGCGTCATAGGGGTACGATCGACCATTCTGCGCGCACCGGAAGCGGGTACGGTTTCGGCGATCGTGGTCGATCCGGGGCAACCGGTGCAAGCGGGCCGGTCGGTGATTTCGGTGATGCCGGCCGGTTCGGTGTTGCGCGCGCAACTGCTGGTCCCCAGCCGCGCGATCGGGTTCATCCATCCGGACTCGCGTTTGAACCTGCACTATGCGGCATTCCCCTATCAGGAGTTCGGCCAATACCACGGGGTCGTCGCCTCCATTTCCCGGAGTGCGCTGACACCCGCCCAGGTGTCTGGCCTGATCCAGGAGCAAACCAAACGCTCACTTTACCGGGTGATGGTCAGGCTCGATCGCCAGCTGGTGGATGTCTATGGCCGGCCGGAACACCTCAAAGCCGGGCTTGGTTTGAAGGCGAGCATCATGCTCGACCGGCGCCCAGCAACCCGGCCGTCCGTTGTCCGCGTGACCACGTGAACCGGCAATTCCATGCCCCTTGCCCGAATGCCCTCAGGGCGGAGCCGCTCAAGGTTCCATG
>NZ_NCJX01000134.1:0-11662 GCF_002282635.1 Acidiphilium sp. 34-64-41
AGGGGAGGGCGACCCAGGCCAGATCGACGGAAAGTCCCAGGCAGCGCCCTCCCCTTGCCTAAAACTAGCGGGTTCTAAGGGCTCCGCCCTTAGTGGGGGTCCAGGGGGCAAAGCCCCCTGGCCTTGCTTGCTTTCAACCCCTCACCCCCACCCCCCGGCATAGGCGCCGATGGAGCGGCGCACGTTGTTCGCGGGTTGGTTGCTGCCGGCGGTGCTGGTGGCGCCGCAGTTGGCGATTACGGTGTTGTTTTTTTTGTTGCCGGCCTGGCGGGCGTTTGGCGAGAGTGTGCGCGCGACGGATGCGTTCGGGCTGAACAGCAGTTTTGTCGGCCTCGCCAATTTCGCTGAATTGTTCCAATCATCGACCTATCAGGCGGCGTTGGTGCGCACGTTCGTGTTCTGTATTGCGGTGACGTGTCTGGCGATGGGATTTGGTCTGCTGTTGGCGAGCTTCGCCAATCGCGCGATCCGTGGTGCGCGGGTCTACCGGATTTTGCTGATCTGGCCTTATGCCATTGCGCCCGCGATCGCTTCGGTGATTTTCGTATTCCTGTTGCAGCCGCAGATTGGCCTGCTGACCAATCTGTTTGGGCGTTTCGGTCTCGATTTCAATTATGCCACCCATGCCAACCAAGCGTTTCTGCTGGTGATCGTCATCGCCGCGTGGAAGCAGGTGAGCTATAATTTCATTTTCTATCTTGCCGGACTGCAATCGGTGCCGCGCTCGGTGATCGAGGCGGCGACGCTCGATGGTGCGCGGGGTTTCTATCGGTTTCGCACCATGATCTTTCCGCTGCTGGCGCCGACGACGTTTTTTCTGATCATCGTCAATATCGTTTATGCCGCGTTCGACACGTTCGCTCTGATCTTCGCGCTCACCGCCGGCGGCCCGGGCACCGCGACCGAGACGTTGGTGGTCAAGGTCTATCGTGATGGGATTCTGAACCTCGATATCGGTGGCTCGGCGGCGCAGTCGATCATTCTGATGGTCATCATCATCGCGCTCACCACCATCCAGTTCCGCTACACCGGGAAACGCGCCGGATGAACCGCAAGCCCGATTATCTGGCCCATGCGGTGCTGCTGCTTGGGGTGGTGATTTTCATCTTCCCGCTCTGGGTCGCCTTTGCGGGGGCCACGCAATCGGCCGCCGCGATCAACCGGGGCGACATCTCGCTGATTCCCCGCCTCGCCGGGCTCAATATTTTCATCACGGCGTTCGGCTTCGGCAACGCGGCCAAGGGTGGCGTGCCGGTCTGGCACATGCTGCTGGTCAGCCTTGGCATGGCGTTGGTCATCGCGATCGGAAAAATCGTTATCTCCGCCTTGTCCGCCTTCGCCATCGCCTTCTTCCGGTTTCCCTTTCGCATGATTGCGTTTTGGCTGATCTTCATCACGCTGATGCTGCCCGTCGAGGTGCGCATCATCCCGACCTATGCGGTGATGTCGGATTTCCATTTGATCAACAGCTTCACCGGCCTGACCATGCCGCTGATCGCCTCGGCCACCGCGACCTTGCTGTTCCGCCAGGTGTTTCTCGCCATCCCTGACGAACTGGTCGAGGCCGCTAAACTCGATGGCGCCGGGCCGATGCGCTTCTTTTTCGATATCCTGCTGCCCGTGTCGGCCCCCAACCTCGCCGCCTTGTTCGTCATTCTGTTCGTCTATGGCTGGAACCAGTATCTCTGGCCCCTGCTGGTCGCGACCAACGGCAAACTCGATCCGATCGTGCTCGGCATCGTGCAGATGATCACCACCGACCAGATCCCCCAATGGAACCTCGTCATGGCCGCCACCATCCTCGCCATCATTCCCCCGGTCCTCGTGGTGGTCGCGATGCAGCGCTGGTTCATTGGCGGCCTGACCGAAGTGGATAAATAATGGCGACGCTCGAACTCCAATCCCTGCAAAAAACCTTCGGCGCCACCACCGTGCTGCACGGGATCGATCTCGCGCTGGCCGATGGCGAAATGCTGGTGATCGTCGGCGCTTCCGGCTGCGGCAAATCCACCCTGCTCCGCCTGGTCGCCGGCCTCGAATCACCGAGTGCTGGGCGCATCCTGCTCGATGGCGCGGATATCACCGACCGCGATCCCTCGCGTCGCGACATCGCGATGGTGTTCCAGAATTACGCGCTGTATCCGCACATGTCGGTGTTCGACAACATGGGCTACGGGCTGAAACTGAAAGGTCTCGACCGCGCCACGATCAAATCGAAAATCGAAATCGCCGCAGAAACGCTGGGATTGACCCCCCTGCTCGCCCGCAAGCCACGCGAACTCTCGGGCGGTCAGCGCCAGCGTGTCGCCATGGGCCGCGCCATCGTGCGTGAACCCAAATTGTTCCTGTTCGACGAACCGCTGTCCAACCTCGATGCCAAACTCCGCGTCCAGGTTCGCGCCGATATTCGCAAGCTCCAGAAACGCCTGAATATCACGAGCCTCTACGTCACCCACGACCAGGTCGAAGCCATGACCCTGGCCGACCGACTGATCGTGATGCACCAAGGTCGCGCCGCGCAAATCGCCACCCCGATCGAAGTGTTCGACCGCCCCGCCACCATGTACGTCGCAAGCTTCATCGGCGAGCCGGCGATGAATTTCTGCCCCGCCACAATCACCCGGAACGGCCGCGCCGCCAAACTCGACGCCGGCCCCGAACTCACCTTCACCGATGGCCCCCGCGCCGCGCCCGATGGCACGAAAATCACCATCGGCATCCGCGCCCAACACGCCACCATCGCATCCGGGCCCAACAGTATCCCCCTCGCCGTCGAATTCGCCGAACCGCTGGGCTCGGAAACCCTGCTGCACGGCACCCTGCCCGATACCACCCCCTTCATCCTCCGCGTCACCAGCCCAGCACCAACCGACCACACAATCCCCATCGAAATCCCGCCCCACCACATCCACGTCTTCGACCCCACAACAGGCACCCGCATGGACCCGGCAAAGCGGTGGCGGCACGGCGAAAAGCAAGGCCAGGGGCTCTGCCCCTGAACCCCGTTAAAGGCGGAGCCTTTAAAATCCATTAGTTTTAGGCAAGGGGAGGGCGACCCAGGCCAGATCAGCTGAAAGTCCGAGGCAGCGCCCTCCCCTTGGTTCTAAGGGCTGAGCCCTTAGTGGGGGTCGAGGGGGCAAAGCCCCCCGCCTGGCTTACCTTCGCGCCGCCTCGGCTATGGCCATGAAATCAGTCGCGGTCAGGCTGGCGCCGCCGACCAGGGCGCCGCCGACCTCGGGGGTTGCGAGCAGGGATGCGGCGTTGGTGGGTTTCACGGAGCCGCCGTACAGGATGAGCATGGTTTCGCCTGGTTCGCCGAGTTGTTTTTTGAGGGCGGCGCGGATTGTGGCGTGCATGGCTTGCACGTCGGTTTCGGTTGCGGTTTTGCCGGTGCCGATCGCCCAGACTGGTTCGTAGGCGACCAGCCCGGTGAAGCCATCCGGCAGGCTGCCTGCAAGTTGGGCGCGCACCACGGTTTCGGCTTCGCCGGCCTCGCGTTCGGCAAGGGTTTCGCCGACGCAGATGATTGGGGTCAACCCGGCGGCGATGGCGGTGCGGGATTTGTCGCGCACCAGGGCGGATCGCTCGTTGTGATCGGCCCGGCGTTCGGAGTGACCGAGAATGATATGGCTGGCGCCGATTTCAGCCAGCAGTCCGGCCGCCACGTCACCCGTATGCGCGCCTGATTGTTCGACCGCGCAATCCTGCGCGCCGACCGCGATGCCTGGCGCGCAGGCGGCGCGCAGCGGCCCGATCAGCGGGTAAGGCGGGCAGATCAGCAAATCGACGCCTGCGACCCCCTGCCCCAGCGCCGCCGCGTAGGCGGCGATGCCGGCGAGCGTGCCGTTCATTTTCCAGTTTCCCGCAATCATCTGTCGCATCGATCTTATCCCCACCGCGTGAAAAATCTTCGCCTCGTTCAGCCGGGAACGAAGGTGTCGGGTTCCCTAGCCTTACCCGGCACCGGGTGGCAATCGGCCGCGCGCGTGGTAAAGACCCGGCTTTCTGTTGGATGAGGTTGGAACCGGATGCTCTCGACGATCCGCAAACTGCTCGATAACTGGCTGGTCCGCGCGTTTTTCATGCTGCTGATCGCTGTGTTCATTTTCTGGGGTGTATCCAGCGTGGTGACCAATCACGCGTCCAGCAACGCGGTCGCGACCGTTGGTGGTCACGCGATCGAGGCGGGCACGGTCAACACCGGCTATCAGCAGCAGATCACGGCGTATGCGCAGCAGCATACCGGTGCCTCGCCGAGCAAGGGTGAGCGGCGCCTTTATGCGGGCAATGCGCTGGGTCAGGCGATCGACCGGACGGCGCTGGCGCTCGATGCCAAGCGTCTTGGCGTTACCGCGCCGCCAGAGGCTCTGCGCCAGCAGATTTTCGGGATCAGCGCGTTCAACGGGCCGAACGGCAAGTTCGACAAGACCACATTCAATCAGGTGCTTTCGCAGCACGGGCTGACGCCGGCGGCGTTCATGGCGGATATTGCGCGCGGGCTGAACGCCAGCCAGATCGTCCAGGCGATCACGGTGGGTGCGGCCGCACCCAAGCCGCTGGTGCAGCAGATTTTCGACTATGTCGGCCAGGAGCGCACGATCCAGTACGCGCAGCTGCCGTTTGCCGCCGCAACGCCGCCGCCGGCCCCGGCGCTTGCCGTGCTGCGGCGGTTTTGGCGCAATCATCCGGAGCGGTTCTCGACCCCGGCGCTGCGCAAGGCCCAGATCGTGATTCTGTCGCCCGCGCTGCTGGCGCAAAGCCAGGTTGTGACCCAAGCGGAGATCGCCAACGAATACGAGGCGGAGAAATCGAAATTCGCGCGTACCGCCAGCCGTTCGGTGCACATCATTACCGCCGAGGATGCCGCCAGCGCCGCCAAGCTGGCCGCCTTGTGGCGCAAGGGCACCAGCTGGGCGGCGATGCAGCAGGCCGCCACCGCCGCGACCGCGACGGGTGTGAGCTTCAAGAACGCGCAGCCCGATCAATTCCCCTCCGGCCGGCTCGCCAAGGCGGTGTTTGCGGCGACCCCTGGCACGGTCTCCGACCCGGTTACCGGGGCACTGGGTACCTATGTGTTCAAGGTGACCCAGGCCAATCCGGGCGGCACCACGCCGATGGCGCAGGTCGAACCGCAGCTCAAGGCGGCCGTGCAGCAGCGCAAGGCGCGTGAACTGGTCGATGCCACGGTTTCGAAATTCCAGGATGCGCTGGCGGGCAACACGTCCCTCGATCATCTGCCGGGCACGCTGCATCTTGCCGCGGTGGAGGGCACGCTCGATGCGCAGGGGCTCGAGGCTGACGGCAAGCCGGCGCCGATCCCCGGCGGCAAGGCGTTGCGCGCCGCGATCATCAAGACCGTCTTTGCGACCGCGCCGGGCGCCGCACCCCGCGCGGTGACCGGACCGGATGACAGTTATTATGCGGTCAGCGTGCAGAAACTCATTCCGCCGGCGCTGAAACCCTATGATCAGGTCAAGCAGGAAGTCCTGCTCGACTGGACCGGCAATCAGGTGAAACGCCAGGAGGAAATGGCCGCCGCCGGGCTGATCGGTGCGATCAAATCGGGCAAGACCTTCGCACAGGCCGCCAACGCCGCCGGCCAGCCGATCACCACCAGCCCGCCGATGACCCGCGCGAAACCCGCGCCGGGCATTCCGGCGAAGCTGCTGCCGATCCTGTTCACCCTGAAAATCGGCGAACCGACCATGGTGGAGACCAATTCCGAATTCGTGGTCGGCGTGGTCACCGCGATCACCGAGCCGAAACCCGGCAGCGATCCGGCGATCCTCAAGCGGATCCAGACCGCGCTGAACACCGCGATGCAGACCGATATTCTGCAAACCTACGCAACCGCCCTGCGGTCGCGCTACCATGTCACCGTCAATGAAAAAAAACTACAACAGATCAGCGATTAAGGACGCACCATGAACGCCGTGCCCGACCCGACCACCCCATTCCGCGCCGCTTATGAAGCAGGATCGGGCGCGTTGGTGTGGCGGGTGCTCGCAGCCGATCTGATCACCCCGGTTGCCGCTTTTCTCAAACTGGCGCACGGCACGCCCTATTCCCTGCTGCTCGAAAGCGTCGAGGGTGGGGCGGCGCGCGGGCGCTATTCCGTGATCGGCTTCGCCCCCGATCTGATCTGGCGCTGCGAGGGCGGCGTGGTCAGCGTCAACCGCGACGCCAGCACCGACCCGGCGGCTTTCACCACCGACCCGCGCGACGCCTTCACCAGCCTGCGCGCCCTGATCGCGGAAACCAGGCTCGACCTGCCCTCGGCTACGACATGGTCCGCCTGATGGAGCGCCTGCCGGCGTCAAATCCGGACGTACTCGGCATCCCCGATGCGGTGCTGATGCGCCCCGGCATGTTTGCGATTTTCGATTCCGTGAAGGATGAAATCACCCTCGCCGCACCGGCCTGGCGGCGCGAGGGGGTCTCCGCGGCCGATGCCTATCGCGCCGCGACGGCGCGGATCGAAGCCGCGGAAGCAGCGCTCGATCGACCCACCCCGCACCTGACCGGCTCGCTTTCGGGGGCCGGCGCGCCGGTGCCCAACATGACCGAGGCCGCGTTCAAGGCGATGGTACTGCGCGGCAAGGACTACATCGCCGCCGGGGATGTGTTCCAGGTGGTCGCCAGCCAGCGCTTCGCCCAGGAATTCACCGCGCCGCCCTTTGCCTTCTATCGCAGCCTGCGGCGGATCAACCCGGCGCCGTTCCTGTTCTTTCTTGATTTCGGCAGCTATCAGGCGGTCGGGTCCAGCCCGGAAATCCTGGTCCGGTTGCGCGATGGGACGGTGACCATCCGCCCGCTTGCCGGCACCCGCAGGCGCGGCGCCAACCGTGCGGAGGACGAGGCGCTGGAGACCGAACTGCTGGAAGACCCGAAGGAGCGCGCCGAGCATCTCATGCTGCTCGATCTGGCGCGCAACGATGTCGGACGGGTCGCCAAGATCGGCTCGGTGGCGGTGACCGAGAGCTTCGCGATCGAGCGGTTTTCCCATGTCATGCATATTTCATCGACCGTCGAAGGGACCATCCGCGACGATGCCGATGCGCTGGATGCGCTGATCGCCGGTTTTCCGGCCGGCACGCTCTCCGGTGCGCCGAAGGTGCGGGCGATGGAAATCATCGAGGAGTTCGAACCCTCGCGCCGCGGTCTGTATGGCGGCTGCATCGGCTATTTCGCCGCCAACGGCACGATGGACACCTGCATCGCCTTGCGCACCGCGCTGATCAAGGATGCTACCCTCTATGTCCAATCCGGCGTTGGTATCGTTGCGGATTCCGACCCCGATGCCGAATATGCCGAAAGCCTGCAAAAGGCGCGCGCCCTGTTCCGCGCCGCCGAGGATGCGGTGAACTACGTGAGCGCAAACCGGAGCGCCCCATGATCCTGATCATCGATAATTACGACAGTTTCACCTTCAACCTGGTGCATTTTTTTGGCGATCTTGGCGCCGATTGCGTGGTCCGCCGCAACGACCAGATCACGCCGGAGGAGGTGCTCGCGCTGCAGCCCGAAGCCATCGTGCTGTCGCCCGGGCCGTGCACGCCGAACGAGGCGGGCATCTGCCTCGATCTGATCCACGCCGCCGCCGGCAAAGTGCCGATCTTGGGGGTCTGCCTGGGTCATCAGGCGATCGGCCAGGCGTTCGGCGGCGTGGTTAGGCGCGCACCGCAGCCGATGCATGGCAAAATGGCCGCGATCCGCCACCAGGGCAGCGACATCTTCGCCGGCGTGCCGGACCAATTCGAAGCGACGCGCTACCACTCCCTGATCGTGGAGCGCGAAACGCTGCCGGAAACCCTGATCCCGACCGCCTTTACCGAGGATGGTTTGATCATGGGGTTGCGCCATCGCGATCTGCCGATTTTTGGCGTGCAGTTTCATCCGGAAAGCATCGCGACGGCGCATGGCCATACGCTGCTGCGCAATTTCCTGGCACTTGCGCGCGGCCGCAACCAGGGCTCGGCGGAAATCCTGGCCGATCTGAAACCGGTGCTCGATCGCCTCGCGCGCGGCGACAAACTCAGCGAGGAGCTTTCAGAAGCCGCGTTCGGCGCGATCATCGACGGTAAATCGAACGATGCGCAGATCGCCGGTATGTTGATGGCGATGCGGGTGCGCGGCGAAACCGTCGCGGAACTCACGGGGGCGGTGCGGGCGATGCGCGAGCGGATGCGTGCGATCGCCGCCCCGCACGGTGCCATCGATGTCTGCGGCACCGGGGGCGATGGCGTCGGCACGCTCAATATCTCGACCGCGGTCACCTTCGTGCTCGCCGGGCTGGGCGTGCCGGTCGCCAAGCACGGCAACCGCGCGCTTTCCTCGCGCGCCGGTGCGGCCGATGTGCTGGCCGCGCTGGGCGTTGCGGTCGAACCGCCGTTCGAACGACTCTCGGGCATTCTGAACGAGGCCGGTTGCGTCTTTTTATACGCGCCACGCCACCACGCCGGGCTGCGCCACGCCGCCGCGGCGCGCATCACGCTGGGCACCCGCACCATCTTCAACCTGCTCGGCCCGCTCGCCAACCCCGCCTCGGTGCGCCGCCAGCTGATCGGCGTGTTCGATCCCGCCTGGGCGCGGCCGATGGCCGAAACCCTGGCGCAACTGGGCACCGAACGCGCGATGGTGGTGCATGGCCAGGGGCTCGATGAGCTCACTCTGGTCGGTGAAAGCCGGATCGTCTCGCTCGATCACGGCGCGATCAGCGAGCTGACCATCACGCCGGAAGCCGCCGGCCTCGCCCGCGCGCCGCTTGCCGCGATCATCGGCGGCGATGCCGCCCACAACGCTGGCCGCCTCAGCGCCCTGCTCGATGGCGAGGCGAGCCCCTATCGCGACGCCGTGCTGTTGAACGCCGCCGCCGGGTTGATCGTCGCTGGTCGCACCGATGATTTCCGCACCGGCGTTGCCATGGCCGCATCTTCGATCGATAGCGGTGCAGCGCGCGCCAGCCTCGATCGCCTGCGCCATGCGAGTGCCGCGACAACCTTGGAACTGGCCCGATGAACGATTCGCCTACCGATATTCTGCGCAAGATCTGCGATGATACGCGCGCCGAGGTCGCCCGCCGCCAGGCCGACCATAATCTGGATGACATCCGCGCGCGCGCCAAGGATGCCGAACCGCCGCGCGGGTTCGCCCGCGCCCTGATGGATGCCGCCGCCTCCGGCCGTACCGGGCTGATCGCCGAGATCAAGAAAGCCTCGCCCAGCGCTGGGCTGATCCGCCCCGATTTCGACCCCGCGGCGATCGCGACCGCCTACAAGGACGGCGGTGCGGTGTGCCTGTCGGTGCTGACCGATGCCACCTATTTCCAGGGCAGCGAAGCCGATTTCACCGCCGCGCGTGCCGCCGTCGACCTGCCGATGCTGCGCAAGGATTTCATCCTCGACGAATGGCAAATCTATGAAAGCCGCGCGATGGGGGCCGATTGCATCCTGCTGATCATGGCGGCACTGACCGACGAACAGGCCCGCAGCTTCGAGGAACTGGCGACCGCGCTCGATATGAACGTGCTGGTCGAAGTGCATGACGAAGCCGAACTCGAACGCGCGCTGGGCCTGCGCGCCCGGTTGGTTGGCATCAACAACCGCAACCTCAAGACGATGGTTACCGATATCGCGGTATCCGAACGCATGGCCGTGCAGATCCCGCCGGAACGCTTTGTTGTCGCGGAGAGCGGCATCCGCGACTTCGCCGATATCGAACGCCTGAAGGCCGCCGGCGTGCAGGGTATTCTGGTCGGCGAAAGCCTGATGCGCCAGGACGATATCACCAAAGCGACCCGCGCCTTGCTGGGCGTCGGCGCATGAGCCTCACCCATATCGATGCCACCGGCGCGGCCCGCATGGTCGATGTGTCGGGCAAGCCAGCCACCGTGCGCGATGCGACCGCCGCCTGCCATGTCACGATGCGGCCGGAAACCCTTGCGCTCGTGACGTCCGGCACTGCGAAAAAGGGTGACGTGCTGGCCACCGCCCGCATCGCCGGGATCATGGCCGCTAAACGCACGTCGGACCTCATTCCGCTGTGCCACCCGCTCGCCATCGCCGGCGTCACCATCGAACTGACACCGGATGACGCACTCCCGGGCATCCGCATCACCGCCACTGTCCGCACCACCGGGCCGACCGGTGTCGAGATGGAAGCGCTCACCGCCGCCTCGGTCGCTGCGCTCACCATTTATGACATGTTGAAAGCCGCCGACCGCGCCATGCGGATCGAGGCGCTTCGCGTCATCGCCAAATCCGGCGGCAAATCCGGCGATTTCACCCAAGGTTGACCCATGCTGAGCGTCCCTGAAGCCCGCGCGCGGATCCTGGCCCTGCTCGCGCCCACCGGCGGGGAAATCATCCCGCTGGCCGAAGCCGCCGGGCGCGTGCTGGCCGCCCCGCTCATCGCCCGCCTGACCCAGCCACCGCACGATGTCTCCGCGATGGATGGCTTCGCCCTGCGCGCGGCGGATAGTGTGATCGGCGCCCGGCTGCGCATCATCGGCGCGGCCCCCGCCGGCCACCCTTTCGCCGGGTCGGTCGGCCCCGGTGAGGCCGTGCGCCTGTTCACCGGCAGCGTGGTGCCCGCAGGGGCCGATTGCATCATCATCCAGGAAGACGCCGAATACGACGATACCACCGTCACGCTGCGCGAAGCCGGCCACCCCGGCAAGCATATCCGCGGCGCCGGACTCGATTTCGCCGCCGGCGACACGCTCCTCAGCCCCGGCCGGCACCTCACCGCGCGCGATATCGGCCTCGCCGCCGCCGCCAATCACCCCTGGATCACCGTCCACCGCAAACCCGTCATCGCCATCCTCGCCACCGGCGATGAAATCGCGATGCCCGGTGATCCCATCCCCGCGGGCGGCATCGTCAGCTCCAACTCCCACGCGCTCGCCGCCTTCGTCCGCGCCAACGGCGGCATACCGATCATCCTGCCCATCGCACGCGACGACCGCACCGCCATCGCCAACGCCGCGGCAAGCGCATCACACGCCGATCTGCTGATCACCACCGGGGGCGCCAGCGTCGGCACGCACGACCTGGTACAAGCCGGCCTGTCCGACATCGGGCTCGATGTCGATTTCTGGAAAATCGCGATGCGCCCGGGCAAACCCCTCATGTTCGGGCGGCTCGGCAACCTCCCCGTGCTCGGCCTGCCCGGCAACCCGGTTTCGGCCATGATCTGCGCGCTGCTCTTCGCCAAACCCGCGATCGAACGCCTCGCCGGCCTGCCCGGCACCGCACCCTCCACCGATTCGGCCCGCTGCACCATCGCGCTGTCCGCCAACGATCACCGCGCCGATCACCTCCGCGCCACGATCGACCGTGACGCCGACGGACACTGGACCGTCACCCCCTTCGGCCCCCAAGACAGCTCAATGCTCCGCCGCCTCGCCCGCGCCGACGCCGTCGTCCTCCGCGCGCCCCACGCCCCCGCCACACCCGCCGGCACGACAGTCACCATCATCCGCCTCGCGGCGTGTGGGCTTTAGGGCTAAGCGCCGGGTGGGGCGGCGGCTTGGGTTAGGAAGGCCAGGGGCTCTGCCCCTGGACCCCGTTAAGGAACCTCTGAACAGCGCAATTTTTCCCTTTCGTTCGTTCGTAGGACGGATGGTAGGCCGGTAGCGTCTGTGTTGGGCTGCCTGACGTCC